>JBOHED010000208.1:0-5602 GCA_050700915.1 Actinopolymorphaceae bacterium
CCACCACTGCGCCGATCTGCTCGACGTGGCAGCGGCGGGAGTACTGCTGGTCGGGCCGGGCGGCGATCTCCACGCCGCGGCCACCTTCACCCACGCTGCCACGCCCCGCCTGGCAGAGCTCATCGCCGCCCACACCGACGACAGCCCCAGCGCGGACTGCTGCCACCTGCGTGAGCCCGTCCTGGAAACCGATCTGGACGAGGTCGCCGACCGCTGGCCCCGTTTCGCGACGGATGCGCGGCGGGCCGGCGTCTGCGGCGTACTGGCGGTTCCCCTCCATGACCGCGACACCAGCATCGGTGCCCTCGAGTTGCTCGCGACGGAGAGCGGTCGACTCGGCGCCGCTCACGTCCGCATGCTCGACGCGATCGCCGACATCGCCGTCGCGGGTCTGCTCCAGCGCTACTCGACCTCGAAGGGCATGCCCGGTGTGAGCCACCTGCAGTCCGCTCTCGACTCCCGCGTCGTCATCGAACAGGCGAAGGGGATGCTCGCCCAACGCGGCGGCGTCGACGTCGAGCGGGCGTTCCAGGCGTTGTTCCGGTTCGCTCACAACGAGCAGCTGGGCCTCGTCGAGGTTGCGGGAGCGGTGGTCGACGGGACCGTCGACTCGTCACGGGTCCTCGACGTGCTGTCGACCGGTGGGGTGCGACAACAACAGGATCTGCCGAAGTGACGTCACGCGCCGGCGTGCTGGCGACGGTACGCGCCCGGTGCCATGCCGAAGGCCCGCTTGAACGCGTTGGCGAACGCGAACTCTCGGGTGTAGCCGACCCGCTGCGCCGCCGAATGCAACGAGATGTCCGTGTCGCGAAGGAGTTTCGCCGCCGTCGTCATCCGCCACCAGGTGAGATAGGCCAGCGGCGGTTGCCCGATCAGCGTGCTGAACCGGCGGGCGAACGCGGCGCGCGACAACCCGGCCTCGGCGCCGAGACTTTCGACTGTCCACGGGTGTTCAGGGCTGCGGTGGATGCCGCACAGCGCCGCGCTGACCGCCGGGTCGTTGAGTGCGGCGGCCCACCCGCTGCCCGACTCGTCGCACGGCTGGTCGTCCGTCCACGCCCGCAGGATGTAGAGCAGCAGCATGTCGAGCAGCGCCGGCACCACCGCGTCGGTTCCGGGCCGAGGCTCCTGGAGCTCAGCGCCCAACAGGTCGATGGCCGCGCGCAGGGACGGGTGGTGGCCCAAGCGGGCGGGAAGATGGATGAGGCCGGGAAGCTCCCGCAGCAGCGGGTGGGTGCGGGACCGGTCGAGCCGGTAGACCCCGCAGAGCATCACCGTGCTGGCGCCCGAACCGTTCGCCCTGTCCGGACCGACCGACAGGGTGTGCCCTGCCGGCTGGCACTCGCGGCCCGCGGGGTCTGGCACCGAGAGCGGCGTCGTCGGGCTGTCGGCCATGGCGTGCTTGATCCCGTGCGGCATGAACACCACGTCGCCCACGCCGAGCGCGACCGGATCCCGGTCGGCGGGCAGCAGCCACGCCGACCCCTGGAGGATGACGTGGAAACCCGCACCCGGTACGGGTTCGTACGACCGACCCCACGGCGCCCGGAACTCCACGAGGTACGACCGCGGCTCCCCGGTGCGCATCGTCGTGATCACGTGGCTGAGAACGTCCATGGTCGCCAAGCGTATCTCCGCCGTCCACTCGCGCTATCGGAACCGAGACGCTCGCGTATGGTCGGGAGACTTCTACGCATAGGACGTCTTCTGCTCGGCTCGTACGGTCAGGACTCATGACGAGAGTGGGAATCATCATCGGAAGCACCCGCCCGGGCCGGAACGGTGACACGGTGGCCCGTTGGGTCCACGACCTCGCGACCCGGCACGGCGGCGCGGAGTACGAGATCATCGACCTGGCGGACTACGGGCTGTCGCACCTGGACGAGGCGGTCCCGGCCGCTGCCGGCGAGTACGCCCATCCGCACACGAAACGCTGGGCGGCCGCGGTCGGCGCGTGCGATGCGTACCTCTTCGTCACGCCGGAGTACAACCACTCGATGCCGGGGGCGTTGAAGACCGCCTTCGACTTCGTGTACGCCGAGTGGCACCACAAGGCGGCGGGCTTCGTCGGCTACGGCGCCGATGGCGGAATCCGTGCCATTGAACAGATCCGGCAGGTGATGGCCCACCTCAAGGTCGCCGACGTGGGGCCTCAGGTGTCGCTGTCGCTCTTCACCGACTTCGTGAACTTCAGCGAGTTCCAGCCCGATCCGCGGCACGAGGCCTCGATGAAGACGATGCTGGACGAAGTGCTCAGCTGGGCTGGCGCGCTGCGATCCGTACGGACGGGAACTCCCGCATAGCCAGCCTCCTGAACTCACCCGGCGGGGCGTCGCAGCCGGGCGTGGCCGGCGGGCGTGGCCGGCGTCAGGCACTCGCCCGCCCGCGGGTGAACCGGGCGAGTGCCTCGTCGACCTGGCGGGCGCTGGGCCTGGTGAAGATCTTCGGTTCGTCGTCGGAGTTGTAGCTCAGCAGCATCGGGCAGCTCGCCGTCGCGGCGGCGGGAATCACGGCGTTCCCGACCCTGGCGCCCGTGCGTGCCGAGTAGACGGTGACGTCGTACGACGCCTCGTACACCGGGACCTCGGCGGACGGTTCGGCGAACCGGCAGGTACGCACCTGCCGGCCCTGCCCGGTCTGGTCGAGGCACGCGAGCAGCTGGACCTTTGTCTTGTCGCGCGGGTTGAGGTAGCCAGGCAGGCGTTCGTTCTGGTCCTTCGCGTCGGGTGGCAGCAGCAGCATCGCGGTGTAGTAGTCGCCGCTGGCGGCATGCTCCTCGATCAGGACCTGCACCGGATGCGGCGGCTGCCCTGTGTAGGCAGCCGTCTGCGGATAGTACTTCCGTGGCCACGCACACCCGTCGTCGAACGGCCGCGACCCCAGCGGTCCCTCGCTCGCACTGGGCTTGGCGGCCCAGGTCCAGGCGCCGAAGCCGAGCACACCGACGACGACCAGGACGAGCACGAGGACCACCGCGCCGAGTGTCGTGCCCGACCCCCGGCCGGGCGGTCGTCCCCCCAGCGTCACCTGGTCCATGTCGCCATCCCCTTCGTACGGAAGAATCCGTAGATCGTCCCGCTATGTCGGAGTGGTACGCATAGGCAACGGGCGGCGCGCGGCGGGGTTACGGCACGATGGGACCGCCATGACTTCGACACTTTCGCTGACGACCGAGCTGTCCGGCTTTGCCCGGGCGGGTGCCGTACCCGACTCCGACGCGCTCTTCGACGCGTTCGCCGGATGGGCGCAGGGGCAGGGGCTCACCCTCTACCCGCACCAGGAGGAGGCGCTGATCGAGATCGTCTCCGGCGCCAACGTGATCCTGAGTACGCCCACCGGGTCGGGCAAGAGCCTTGTCGCGGCCGGCGCACACTTCGCGGCCCTCGCGACCGGGCGGCGGACGTTCTACACCGCGCCGATCAAGGCACTCGTGTCGGAGAAGTTCTTCGCCCTGTGCGACATGTTCGGGCCCGAACGCGTCGGCATGATGACCGGCGACGCGGCCGTCAACGCCGAGGCACCGATCATCTGCTGTACGGCAGAGGTCCTCGCCAACCTCGCGCTCCGGGAAGGCCACCACGGCGACGTCGGCCAGGTGGTGATGGACGAGTTCCACTTCTACGCCGAACCCGATCGCGGCTGGGCGTGGCAGGTGCCGCTGCTCGAACTGTCGCAGGCACAGTTCGTCCTGATGTCGGCGACGCTGGGTGATGTCAGCCGGTTCGAGGCCGACCTCACCCGGCGGACCGGGCGCCCGACCGCGGTGGTCTCGTCGGCGGAGCGGCCGGTGCCACTGGTCTATTCGTACGTCACGACTCCCCTGCACGAGACCCTGCAGGAGCTGCTCACCACCCACCAGGCTCCGGTCTATGTCGTGCACTTCACCCAGGCGGCGGCCATGGACCGCGCCCAGGCGCTGACGAGTCTCAACGTCTGCACCCGCGCGGAGAAGGACCGGATCGCCGAGCTGATCGGTGGGTTCCGCTTCGCGGCGGGCTTCGGGCGTACCCTCTCGCGGCTGGTCCGGCACGGCATCGGCGTGCACCACGCGGGCATGTTGCCGAAGTACCGTCGACTGGTCGAAACCCTTGCCCAGGCAGGCCTCCTGAAGGTCATCTGCGGGACCGACACGCTCGGCGTGGGCATCAACGTGCCGATTCGTACGGTCGTGTTCACGGGCCTTTCGAAGTACGACGGGACCAAGGTGCGGCTGCTGAAGGCGCGGGAGTTCCACCAGATCGCCGGTCGTGCCGGTCGGGCGGGTTACGACACGCTCGGGACCGTGGTCGTCCAGGCCCCCGAGCACGTGGTGGAGAACGAGAAGGCCCTCGCCAAGGCCGGTGACGATCCCAAGAAGCGGCGCCGGGTCGTCCGCAAGAAGCCGCCGGACGGGACGATCGGGTGGGGGAAGCCGACCTTCGAACGGCTGGTCGCCTCGCCGCCGGAGCCGCTGACGTCCAGCTTCGTGGTCAGTCACTCCATGCTGCTCAATGTGATCGCCCGGCCCGGGGACGCGTTCGACGCGATGCGGCACCTGCTCACCGACAACCACGAGGAGGAGGCGGCGCGGCGCCGGCACATCGGCCGGGCCATCGCGATCTACCGCGCGCTGCTGGCGGGCGGCGTGGTCGAGCCCCTGGACGAACGCGACGACGAGGGGCGCGCGGTGCGGCTCACCGTCGACCTGCAGCTGGACTTCGCCCTCAACCAACCGCTGTCGCCGTTCGCGCTCGCGGCGATCGAGCTGCTCGACAACGAGTCTTTGTCGTACGCCCTCGACGTCTTGTCGGTGCTCGAGTCCACCCTCGACGACCCACGGCAGGTGCTCCAGGCGCAGCGGAAGAAGGCACGCGGCGAGGCGGTCGCGGCGATGAAGGCCGAGGGGATCGAGTACGACGAACGGATGGAGCTGCTCGAGGACGTCACCTATCCGCAGCCGCTGGTCGAGCTGCTCGAGGCGGCGTACGAAATGTACCGGAGCGGTCATCCCTGGGTGGCCGACCACGAGCTGTCGCCGAAGTCGGTGGCGCGTGACATGTACGAGCAGGCGATGACGTTCACGGAGTACGTCAGCCACTACGGGCTCGCGCGGTCCGAGGGCCTGGTGCTGCGCTATCTCGCGGATGCGTACAAAGCACTGCGGCAGACCGTGCCGGAGGACGCCCGGACCGAGGAGGTCGCCGACCTGACCGAGTGGCTGGGTGAGCTGGTCCGCCAGATCGACTCCAGCCTGCTCGACGAGTGGTCGAACCTCCAGAACCCGACCGGCGACGCCTCCGGTGCCGAGGTCGCGGCGGCGCGGCCGGCCACGTTGACCGGGAACACGCGGGCTTTTCGCGTCCTGGTCCGCAACGCGCTGTTCCGCCGGGTCGAGCTCGCGGCGCTGCGCCGCTTCGACGCCCTCGGCGAACTCGATGCTGGCGTCGGGTTTGACGCTGACGCGTGGGCGTCGGCGATGGAGGCGTACTTCGCCGAGTACGACCTGCTCGGCACCGGACCCGACGCCCGCGGTCCCGCGATGCTGATGATCGACATGCAGCCCGACCGGTGGTTCTGCCGGCAGATCTTCGACGACCCCGACGGCGACCACGACTGGGGC
>JBOHED010000209.1:0-6890 GCA_050700915.1 Actinopolymorphaceae bacterium
TCGCCACCGGCGACGTGGGCTACCTGGACCCCGACGGCGACCTCGTGTTGGTCGACCGGCTGAAGGAACTCATCACCGTCTCCGGATTCAGTGTCTATCCGCGCGAGATCGAGGACGTCATCGTCGAACTCGACAGCGTCGCCGAGGCTGCGGTCGTCGGGATGCCCGACTCGCACACCGGTGAGGCCGTGAAGGCGTACGTCGTCCCTCGGATGGGCCGGCAGGTCTCGTCGGAGGAGGTGCTGAGCTACTGCGACAGCCGGCTGGCGCGGTTCAAGCGGCCGAGCGTCGTCGCGGTGGTGGACGCCCTTCCCAGGTCGGTGACCGGCACCGTGGCGAAGGCTCGGCTGCGGCTGGTCCAGGCGGATGACGTACGACCGACGACTGGGCCTGCCGCGCCCGCGTCAGCAGAACCCGGCTCTGGGGCACCCGGCTCCGGCCCGGAGGAAGCGGCAGAGGGCTGACGTGGCGAGGCTGACGTGGCGAGGGTGACGCTCTACAGCAAGGCGGGCTGCCACCTGTGTGACGACGCCCGGTCCACCATCGAGTCCGTGTGTGCCGATCTCGGTGTCGAGTGGACGGAGATCGACATCACCACCGACGACGACCTCTACGCGCAGTGGTGGGAGCAGATTCCGGTCACGCTGGTCGACGGTCGCCAGCACGACTTCTGGCGCGTGGACGAGGCCCGACTCCGCGCCGCACTGGGCTGACCTCGGCGGGGCTCGACCCCGCTTGCCTTGATCCTCGGCTGAGGGCTGCATCCTCGGCCGACGGTGACGTCCTCGCCCGACCGCCTCCTCGGCTGCGGCGACCGTCCAGTTCATGATCAAGAGGCAGATATGGCGGTTTTTCGGGACGGGAAACCGCCACATCTGCCTCTTGATCATGAACCGGCGCTCTCACCCGCCCGCCGGCCGTACGCTCGATTTTGTTCGCACGTTCACAAAGTCCTAGGCTGGTCTGTGCAACCGGGTTGGCGCCGAGCAGTTCCGATCGGCCGGGGCGTGTCGGCGGCGATGTTCCGCTGACTCGGTGCCTTTCGACCACCAGGAGTGAAGTGAGTTCGCCTCGTCCACCTCGTCCAGACGGCACGGGCGCACGTCCGAGCCGCGGGATTCCCGAGGCCACGGTCGCCCGGCTTCCGGTCTACCTGCGGGCGCTCACCGCGCTCGCGGACCGGGGCATCGCGACGGCCTCCAGCGAGGAGCTCGCCCGGGCGGCGGGGGTCAACTCCGCCAAGCTGCGCAAGGACCTGTCCTACCTGGGTTCGTACGGCACTCGCGGGGTGGGCTACGACGTGGAGTACCTGAGGTACCAGATCGCCCGGGAGATCGGGCTCACCCAGGACTGGCCGGTCGTGATCGTCGGGATCGGAAACCTCGGCCACGCCCTCGCGAACTACTCCGGCTTCGCGTCCCGCGGATTCGGCATCGTCGGCCTGCTCGACGCGGACCCCGCACGGGTGGGCGAACAGATCGGCGAGCACGTGGTCAAGGCGTACAACGAGCTCGAGGCCGTCGTCCGGGACTACGGCGTCGCGATCGGCGTCATCGCCACCCCGGCCACCGCGGCGCAGGAGGTGTGCGACCGGATGGTCGCGGCCGGGATCACCAGCGTGCTCAACTTCGCGCCGACGGTGCTCACCGTCCCGCCCGGAGTGGACGTACGCAAGGTCGACCTGTCCACCGAACTGCAGATCCTCGCCTACCACGAGCAGCGCAAGGCGATGTCGACGCCGGGGCGGCTGACCCGGCTCGACGGCGTACCCCTGGACAACGGCCAGCCGACGCTCCACGGCGAGCCCATGCAGCACCGTCAGCCCATGCCCGGCGAGGCCATGCAGCCCGGCGAGGCGATGCAGCCCGGCGAGGCCATGCATGGAGAGCCCACGCAGCACGGCCAGTCGCCCGAGAACGAACTCTCCGCCGAGAGGGGACCCCTCATCCCATGAGCATCCTTGTCGTCGGCCTCTCCCACCGGAGCACACCGGTCACCCTGCTGGAGCGGGTCGTACCAGCTCCGGAGACGCTCGACAAGTTCCTCGCCGACGCGGTCTCGTGCCCGCACGTCGCTGCGGCGGCTGTGCTGTCGACCTGCAACCGGATCGAGGTGTACGCCGAGGTCGAACGGTTCCACGGTGGCGTGGAGGAGTTGGCGGAGCTCCTTGCCAGGGAGTCGGGTCTGTCGGCTGCCGACCTCACTCCCCATCTGTACGTACGTTATGAGGACGGTGCCGTCAGCCATCTGTTCTCGGTCGCGTGTGGCCTGGACTCGATGGTCATCGGCGAGACGCAGATCCTCGGCCAGGTCAAGGCCGCCCTCCGCACCGCGCAGGACGCCGAGACCATCGGCTCGACCCTGAACACGGTCTTCCAGCACGCCCTCCGCGTCGGCAAGCGGGCGCACACCGAGACCGACCTCGGCAGCGCCGGACGTTCGGTGGTGAGCGCCGCGCTCGACCACGCGGCCCAGACACTCGGGGACCTCTCCAGGCGACGCGCGCTGGTGATCGGCGCCGGCTCGATGGCCTCGCTCGCCGCGACCACGCTCTACCGCGACTTCGCCGCGTCCGTCGTGGTCGCCAACCGCACCCCCGAACGCGCCCACCGGCTCGCCGGCAACGTCGAGGGCCAGGCCGTCGGCATGGACGACCTCGCGGCCGAACTCTCAGCCGCCGACATCGTGGTCTCCTGCACCGGCGCGGTGGGCACGGTCCTGCCGGCAGCGGCGCTCGCCGCCGCACTGGCGGAACGGCCAGAGCGCCAGATCGTCGTGTGCGACCTCGCGATGCCGCGTGACGTCGAGCCCGCGGCGGCCGACCTGCCAGGCGTGACCCTCGTCGACCTGGCGGGGTTGGCGGGTACGCAGGGGACCGGCACCGGCAGCCCGGTCGACATCGATGCGGTACGCGCGATAGTCGCGGCCGAGGTCGCCGTGTTCGGCACGAACCAGCGAGCGACGACGGTCACGCCCACGGTGGTCGCCCTGCGCAGCATGGCCGCGGACGTCGTCGACAGCGAGTTGAGCCGGCTGGCGCAGCGGATGCCCGACCTCGACGAGGACGCGCGTTCCGAGGTCGCCTGGACGGTACGCCGGGTGGTCGACAAGCTCCTGCACGTCCCGACGATCCGGGTGAAGGAACTCGCCGAGCGGACCGTGGAGACGTCCTACACCGAAGCGCTGCGCGAGCTGTTCGCCCTCGACTCCGCCGCGGTGGAGGCGTTCACCAGCGCGGAACCAGTTGAGCCGGCCGATGTCGTCGAGATCCCGACCTCTGCTGAGACTCCCCGGCCCGCCAGGGCCGCTCTGCCTCCTGAGACCCCCGTGCCCGCCAGGGCCGCACAGGACGAGGAGGGGACACCATGACGGCTACCCTCCGGATCGGCACCCGTCGCAGTGCGCTCGCGCTGGCGCAGACCCGCACGATCGCAGCGGCGTTGGAGCGGGCCGGTGTCGCCACGACGCTGGTCGAGGTCACGACCGACGGCGACCGTGACCGTCGCAGTCCGCTCAGTCGGATCGGCGGACAGGGTGTCTTCGTCGGCAGCCTGCGTGATGCTCTGCTGAGGGGCGAGATCGACGTCGCCGTCCATTCGCTGAAGGACCTTCCGACCCAGCGGATCGACGAGATCACCATCGCCGCCGTACCCACCCGAGAAGATCCTCGCGACGCACTCGTCGCGCGTGACGGGCTCACCCTCGCCACGCTGCCGCCGGGCGCCCGCGTGGGTACCGGTTCGCCGCGCCGCCTCGCGCTTCTCCGCGTCCACCACAAGAGTGACCTCGAGCTGGTGGAGATCCGGGGCAACGTCGACACCCGGATCGGCAAGGTACGCAGCGGCGAGCTCGACGCCGTCGTCCTCGCCCGCGCCGGTCTCACCCGGCTCGGCCGCGAGCGGGAGATCACCGAAACGTTCGACCCGACGGAGTTCGTCCCGGCCCCGGGCCAGGGCGCACTCGCCGTCGAGTGCCGGAACGCCGACGAGGATGTGGTGCGCGTCCTCGCCGGTCTCGACGACCCGTGCACCCGGGCCGCGGTGACGGCCGAGCGCGCAGTGCTGGCAGCACTGGGTGCGGGCTGCAGTGCGCCCATGGGAGCATTCGCCGACACCGTCGCCGGGGTGGACGGAGACAACCTCTCCCTCCACGCCGTCGTGGCGGCCGTCGACGGCTCCGCAACCGTCCGACTGTCCACATCGGGGCCTCGGGAAGAAGCGGAGGAGCTTGGGCGCGCCCTTGCGGCCGCTCTGCTCACCGAGGGCGCCAACCGTTTGATCGAGGAACGCGTCACGTGATGACCGCGAAGAAACAGACCACGAAGAAAACTCAGAAGGCCCAGGGGGTCGATCCGGTGGGCAAGCAGGGCCAGGGCTCGGTGTCGTTCGTAGGTGTCGGGCCGGGTGATCCGGCGCTCGTCACCGGGCGCGCCAAGGAGCTGCTCGGGCGCGCCGATGTCGTCGCAGGTGAGCTGGAAGTGCTCGGTGCAATGGTCGCCGCACATGTCGCCGCCGACGCCGAACGCATCGAGCTGACCGAGCACGCCGTCACTCCGGCAGAGGCAGGCCGCGTGCTGGCGAAGCACGCCAAGGACGGCAAGCACGTCGTACGCATGTACGCGGGCGATCCGTTCCTCGACGGGCACGCGGCCGAGCACGTGGCGGCGTTCGTACGCCATCACGTGCCGTTCGAGGTGACGCCGGGGCTGCCGACCGCGACCGCCGTACCCACCTATGCGGGCACCCCGCTCACGACCGCGAAGGTGCGGGAGGCGCGGGTGGTCGACGTCAGCGGCGGCGAGCCCGACTGGGACCTGTTCGCGGAGGGTTCGGCGACCCTGGTCCTGACCGGTGTCACCGAAGGTCTCAAGGACATCGCCGGCCTGCTGATGAAGGCGGGCCGCGACGCGTCGACGCCGGTGTCGGTGACCACGGGTGGGACCACGACCGACCAACGCACGGTCGAGGCGACGCTCGAGACCGTTGCCGCCGAGGTGAAGGCGTCCCGGGTCGTCGGTCCGTACGTCGTCGTGATCGGCACGGCCGTCGCCATGCGGGACAAGCTGTCGTGGTTCGAGACCAAGCCGTTGTTCGGTTGGCGCGTGCTGGTGCCGCGGACCCGGGAGCAGGCGGGCGTGCTGTCGAAGCTGCTCCGACAGTACGGCGCGGTGCCCGAGGAGGTCCCGACCATCTCTGTGGAGCCGCCGCGCAACCCGCAGCAGCTCGACCGCGCCATCACCGGACTCGTCACCGGTCGCTACCAGTGGGTGGCGTTCACCTCGGTCAACGCGGTGCGTGCGGTGCGGGAGAAGTTCGAGGAGTACGGACTGGACGCTCGTGCCTTCGCCGGACTGAAGATCGCCGCGGTGGGCGAGAAGACGGCCGAGTCGATCCAGGCGTGGGGCATCAAGCCCGACCTGGTGCCGACCGGCGAGCACTCCGCGCGAGGACTGGTGGAGGAGTGGCCGCCGTACGACCGGGTTCTTGACCCGATCAACCGGGTCTTCCTCCCGCGGGCCGACATCGCGACCGAGACGCTGGTCGCGGGCCTGGTCGAGCTCGGCTGGGAGGTCGACGACGTGACGGCGTACCGGACCGTGCGTGCAGCGCCGCCACCGGCGCCGATCCGCGAGGCGATCAAGACCGGGAAGTTCGACGCGGTGGCGTTCACCTCGAGCTCGACCGTACGCAACCTGGTCGGGATCGCCGGCAAGCCGCACGCCACGACGGTGATCGCGGCGATCGGGGCGCAGACCGCGACGACCGCAGGGGAGCACGGCCTCCGGGTCGACGTGAAGCCGGAACAGCCGTCGATCGAGGCGCTGGCTGAGGCGCTCGCGGAGTTCGGCGCGGCCCGTCGGGCGGCGCAGATCGAGGCCGGTGACCCGGTGACCAAGCCGTCCGAACGCAAGGCCGGGGCTCGTCGCCGCGCCAAGTAGCGGCCCTCGCCACCTCGCCAGACTTGTCCGAAGGTCCTGAGCGCCAACAGGGGTCCGTTTCTTCGGACAAGTCGGTGGCCTGTGGACAGCGGCCAGTGTGTAGTCGCGGACATCGAACGCGGTGCCCACTCGCTCGCCGAGATCGACCTGATCCGACTTTGCCGTCGGTACGGTCTCGAGACGCCTACCTGCCAGCAGCTCCGCTGCGACGCAGCCGGCCGGCGCCGGTACCTCGACGCCGTGTGGGCCCTCCCTGATGGGCGGACCCTGGTCCTGGAAGTCGATGGCGGGCTGCACCTGCGGGTTGCCCACTGGTGGCGTGACATGGCTCGGGAACGAGAACGTGTGATCCGGACCGGGAGAGTGCTTCGTTGTTCGAGCGTGGAGATTCGGCTTCGTCCTGGCGCGATCGCTGCCGACCTCGCGCGGTCAGGTGTGCCCCGAGTTGTCCGAAGTTCCTGAGCCTGGCACGGGGTCTGCTCCTTCGGACAGCTCGCCCGGCAGCCCGGTGATCCACTGGCGACGCCGGGCAGGTGGGCGGCTAGCCTCGTAGGTATGGGATTCCCCGAGATCCGCCCGCGCCGGCTCCGGACGACCCCCGCGATGCGTCGGTTGGTCGCCGAAACCGACGTCGATCCGCGGTCGCTGATCCTGCCGCTCTTCGTCCGCGAGGGCGCGGTGGAGCCAATACCGATCCCGTCGATGCCTGGCGTCGTCCAGCACACGCTCGGCACCCTGCGCAAGGCCGCGGTCGAGGCGGTGGAAGTCGGCGTCGGCGGTCTCATGCTGTTCGCCATTCCCGAACGCAAGGACGCCATCGGCAGTGGCGCGACCGACCCGGGCGGCATCCTCAACGTCGCGATCCGCGAACTCGCCACCGAGGTCGGCAACGCCACCGTCGTGATGGCCGACCTGTGCCTCGACGAGTTCACCGACCACGGCCACTGCGGGG
>JBOHED010000210.1:0-7773 GCA_050700915.1 Actinopolymorphaceae bacterium
GCGTGGGCAGCGTGGTCATCTACCGCCTCGGCCAGCACGCCAGGGGGTCTCGCGAAACCCGGAGGCGGGCCCGGCGACCGATTCCCTACACTTGGGTCATGCTCAGCCGCTGTGTTTGATCGGGCACTCCCTCTTCCAGGTGTCCCCTGTGTCCGATCGACTCCGGAGCGTTCTCAAGTGATCACAGCTAGCAAGTTGGAACTCCGCGCGGGTGCCCGACTCCTGCTCTCCGACGTCTCCTTCCGCGTCTCTCCCGGCGACAAGGTCGGTCTTGTCGGCCGCAACGGCGCCGGCAAGACCACCCTGACCCGCGTCCTCGCCGGTGACGGCATCGCGGCAGCCGGCAACGTGACGAGGGTCGGATCCGTCGGCTACCTCCCCCAGGACCCGCGGACCGGCGACCTCGACATCACCGCTCGCGACCGTGTGCTCTCCGCTCGCGGGCTCGACGACGCGGTCCGTGAGCTCCGATCCACCGAACTGGAGATGGCCGGAGCCGCTGGGCGCGGCGGCGACGGTACCGCCAGAGACAGCACCGCTCAGGACAGGGCGATGCGACGGTACGCGCGAGCGGAGAACGAGTTCCTCGCTCGCGGCGGTTACGCAGCGGAGTCGGAAGCTGCACAGGTGACCGCCAACCTCGGCCTGCCCGACCGGGTGCTCGGCCAGCCGCTGCGTACCCTCTCCGGCGGCCAGCGGCGCCGGGTCGAGCTCGCCCGCATCCTGTTCTCCGGCGCGGACACCCTGCTGCTGGACGAGCCGACGAACCACCTCGACGCCGACTCCGTCGGTTGGCTGCGGGAGTTCCTCCGTGCGTTCAAGGGCGGACTGGTTGTCATCAGCCACGACGTCGGGTTGCTGGACGCGACTGTCAACCGCGTCTTTCACCTCGACGCCAACCGCGCGGAACTCGACATCCACAACGTCGGCTGGAAGACCTACCTCACCCAGCGCGAGACGGACGACCGCCGCCGCAAGCGTGAACGCAGCAACGCCGAACGCAAGGCCCAGGCACTGATGGCCCAGGCCGACCGGATGCGGGCCAAGGCCACCAAGGCGGTCGCGGCGAAGAACATGGCCCGGCGTGCCGAACGCATGATCGCCGACCTCGAGCCCGAACGCAGAGCCGACCGGGTGGCGAAGATCCGGCTGCCCGAGCCCGCGCCCTGCGGCAAGACGCCGTTGACAGCGACCGGTTTGTCCAAGTCGTACGGCTCTCTCGAGGTCTTCACCGACGTCGACCTCGCCATCGACAAAGGAAGCCGGGTCGTGGTCCTCGGCCTCAACGGCGCAGGCAAGACGACCTTGCTGCGTATTCTCGCGGGCACGGAAAGTCCCGACACCGGAATCGTCGAACCTGGACACGGATTGCAGCTTGGTTATTACGCGCAGGAACACGAGACTCTCGATATCCGGCGTACCGTCCGCGAGAACATGCTCTCCGCGGCGCCGGAGTTGACCGATGGCGAGGCACGCCGCGTCCTGGGCTCGTTCCTGTTCACCGGCGACGACGTGGAGAAGCCGGCGGCGGTGCTTTCCGGCGGGGAGAAGACCCGGCTCGCCCTCGCCCGACTCGTCTGTTCCACGGCAAACGTCCTGCTGCTCGACGAGCCGACAAACAACCTCGATCCCGTCTCGCGCCAGGAAATACTCGGGGCAATTCGGTCATACAAGGGCGCGATCGTGCTGGTCACCCACGACGAAGGCGCGGTCGAGGCCCTCGAACCTGAGCGGGTTTTACTTCTTCCCGATGGCGTTGAAGATCTCTGGAACAACGAATATGTTGATCTTGTGAGCCTCGCCTGACCCCAGAATCCCGGCCGGGAACCCGCTCCGCCGTGCCTGTCGGCAAAGACCAGAGAAATATTTGGCGCGACACGGCCGATCTTCCGTTGGTAACGAGGCATGGGTCGGCGGATCATGGGGCATTGGTATTGATCGAATGCTGTACGGCATCGGTAACGCGAACGCGGGTGGTCGGTGAATGAACCGGTCGCGACGTGAACGAGTGACCGGTACGTCGGCGTTACTGGGGCGGGTCGGCGAACCGAAAGCCGAACGCGACCATCACACTCGTCAGCGGGAGGCAGGCGTGGCCGAGACTCTGAAGAAGGGCGTACGGGTCACCGGAACGCAGCGGGACAAGCTCGCGGCGGACCTCAGAAGGAAGTACGACGGCGGAAAGAGCATCCGCACCATCGCTTCGGAGACGGGCCGGTCCTACGGGTTCGTGCACCGGCTCCTGAGTGAGTCGGGGGTGAGACTTCGCAGCAGGGGTGGCGCGACGCGTACCAAGAAGGCGCGGGTCTAACGCCACCGTCGGGACTGGGGTGTGGACGCCCATGCCTCACCCCAGTCCCGGCACCAGGTACCGGTCCCGGCACCAGGCGTTACGCAGCGCGATGCTCCACGTTGTGGGCACCCGCGCATTCAGATCGTGCGGAGGTTCAGATCGTGCGGAGTACGCCTCCGTCGACAGCCACCGTGGTGCCGGTGATGTACGACGCCACCGGTGACATGACGAATGCCGCCACCCGCCCGAACTCCGGCGGCGAGCCGTATCGGCGCAACGGTATCTCCGCCTCTCGTCGGCGACGAAGAGTCTCCGGGTCGGCGCTCCGCGCGGCAAGGTCACGACTACGTTCGGTGTCGAAACTTCCCGGGAGCAGGCCGTTGACGCGCACTCCGGCGGGTCCGAGCTCATCGGCCAGTGTCTTCGACAGGCCGGCGAGCCCTGGCCGCAGGCCGTTGGAGATGGCGAGGTTCGGGATCGGCTGGCGTACGGAGCTCGACAGGACGAACGCGATAGACCCGCCGTCGCGACACGCGGCAGCGACTGCCCGGGCAAGGCGCAGCGCCCCCAGGAAGACCGACTCGAAGGCCAGTCGCCACTGGTCCTCGTCCGAGTCCAATGCGGTGCCCGCGGGAGGCCCGCCGACGCTGATCAGGGCTCCGTCGAGGCGGCCCCACTTCGCCATCGCGGTGGCGACCAGGCGTTCGGCCGATGCAGGGTCGGCGTTGTCGGCGGCGACACCGACGGCGCGTGCCGTGCCCAGACTCGCGGCGGCCCGCTGGACGCCGTCCTCACCACGGGCGGAGATCACCACATAGGCGCCCTCGGCGACGAGAACCTCGGCGGTTGCCCGGCCCAGCCCTCGACTTGCTCCGCTGAGAAGGAACACTCGGTCCCGCACCCCAAGATCCACGGTGCATCATCCTGCCTCATGGTGGTCACGCATTGCATGCGGAAACTGTATGTGTCCGCCGAAATCTGGGGCATCCTGGTGCACCTCCGCCGGATCATGATCACGTTCCGCACACATCACCGGATGCCAGGAGCGTACGGTCGGTGGCATGTCTGGACAGGACGTGCTCGCCGAAGTGGGTCAGTGGCTGCGGTCGGCCGGGGCGGTGACGGTCCTCACCGGTGCCGGCATCTCGACCGACTCCGGTATTCCTGACTTCCGCGGTCCGGCGGGTGTGTGGACCACCAATCCCAGGGCCGAACGGCTGTCGTCGCTTTCGGACTACCTGGCCGACCCAGCCGTACGGATCGAGGCGTGGAAGGAGCGCCAGCGCCATCCCGCATGGACGGCGGAGCCGAATGCCGCCCACCGGGCGCTCGCCGCGCTCGAGACCGCGGGGCCTGTGCATACGCTCGTGACGCAGAACATCGACGGCCTGCACCAGCGCGCCGGCTCGGAGAACGTGATCGAGATCCACGGCACGGTCTGGTGGGCCGTCTGCCTGGACTGTGGTGTACGTACGCCGATGGCCGACGTACTCGCCCGGGTCGAGGCGGGCGAGCCCGACCCGCCGTGTCTTGACTGCACCGGTATCCAGAAGTCGGCGACGATCTCCTTCGGCCAGTCCCTGGACCGGGACGTCCTCGGGGCGGCGGCGCGGGCGGCCGTCTCGTGTGACCTGCTCCTTGCGGTCGGCACGTCGCTGCAGGTGCATCCGGCGGCCGGGTTGTGCGAGGTCGCCGTGTCGGCGGGCGCGCGGCTCGTCATCGTCAACGCCCAACCGACGCCCTATGATGCGGTCGCCGCGGCGGTGATCCGGCAACCGATCGGTGACGTGCTGCCACGCCTCGCCGAGGCCACCGGGTTGGCGGCTCCGTGACACCGACGATCTCCGGGCCCATCCGAAAACACGGTGGAGATCGGCGGCGCTGGTGGCCCATACTGGGCCTGAACGTACGAACGCGAGGAGAGTCGCTGCGCTATGACGCGCGTGGGACAGCGAGCTAGGTGCGCCGAGCTGGGCGCTGGGGTCTTCGGCACGAGCTGAGTCCGCAGCCAGGCCCCTCGGTCCGGCTCGGCGTGGGCGAGATCGCCCGATCCCTGATCTCTCGGGTTCCCCTCTCTCTGCGGGGCACCATCGCCGTCTGCGATCGCCGGAGGCTTCCTCGTGCGTACCACCGAAATCCGTCGTCTCTTCCTCGACTACTTCCGCCAGCGCGGCCACCAGCAGGTGCCGTCGTCGTCGCTCGTACCCGACGACCCGACGCTGCTGCTCACGACCGCGGGCATGGTGCAGTTCAAGCCGTACTTTCTGGGCGAGTCCGCGCCGCCCAAGGACCGCCTGGTGTCGCTGCAGAAGTGCGTACGAACGGTCGACATCGACAACGTCGGCACCACCGACCGGCACGCGACGTTCTTCGAGATGCTCGGCAACTTCTCCTTCGGCGACTACGGCAAGGCGACGGCCGTGCCCTGGGCGTACGAGTTCCTGACCGGCGTCCTCGGGCTCGCACCGGAGCGGCTCTGGGCGACGGTCTACCGCGACGACGATGAGACTGTCGAGCTCTGGCGCGACGTCGGCATACCGACCGAACGCATCCAGCGGCTCGGCATGGCGGAGAACTACTGGGACACCGGTGGTCCCGGCCCGTGTGGACCGTGCTCGGAGATCTTCTACGACCGTGGTCCGGCGTATGGACGTGAGGGTGGACCGGCCGTTGATTTCGACCGGTACCTCGAGGTCTGGAACCTGGTCTTCATGCGTCACCTCCGTGGTGCCGGTGGTGACGAGGAGAACATCCCGATCGTCGGCGACCTGCCGCGACCGTGTATCGAGTCGGGCCTCGGCCTGGAGCGGGCGGCGATGGTCCTGCAGGGCGTCGACACGATCCACGAGATCGACGTCATGGCGCCGGTGACGGCGCGCCTCGGGCAGCTCACCGGTGTCGACGTCCGCGCAGATGAGCGGCGGCGATCGGCGCGGATCGTGGTCGACCACGTGCGGTCGACGGCGTTTCTCCTCGCCGACGGGGTGCTCCCGTCCAACGAGGGCCGCGGCTATGTGCTCCGCCGACTCCTCCGCCGGGCGATCCGGCACGGCCGGGCGCTCGGCGCGGACCGGCCGGTGCTCGCCGACCTCGCGGGCGTCGTCGTGGACGAGCTCGGTCCGGACTGGCCGGAGCTCGTCGAGCGGCGTGGCCTGGTCGAGCAGGCGATGGCGCACGAGGAGGAAGCGTTCGGGCGGACACTCGCGCAGGGCGCGCGGCTGCTCGACACCGCCCTCAGGCGGGCGCGCGAGCAGGTCGTACGTCCTGACTCCGCACCTGCGGTGCTGTCGGGGCGGACGGCGTTCGAGCTCCACGACACATTCGGTTTCCCGGTCGACCTGACGACGGAGATCGCGGCCGAGGCGGGGTTGACGGTCGACACGGACCGCTTCGCCGAACTGATGGCTGACCAGCGACGCCGTGCGCAGCGGGCGCGCGGGTCACGGACGGAGGCGCCCACCGGCGACGGGGTTCAGGCGTACCAGACGATTCGCGACCGCACCACCGCGACGAGGTTCGTCGGCCACGACCGGCTCACCGAGGAGGGGTCGGTCGTCGGCCTGGTCCGTGACGGGACCGAGGTACTCGTGGCGGTCGAGGGTGAGCAGGTCGAGGTACTGCTCGACCGGACGCCGTTCTACGCCGAGTCTGGCGGGCAGGTGGGTGACGCGGGCGTGATCCGTACGTCCGACGGCTGCGAGGTGCGGGTCGTCGATACGGGCCCGGGCGCGGGCGGTGACCTCCATGTCCACCGGGCGGAGGTGGTCCACGGCGAGCTGCGGACCGGCCAGCTGGTGGAGTCGGTCGTGGACGATGACCGGCGGGCGGCGACGGCGCGCTCGCACAGCGCCACCCACGTCCTGCACGCGGTCCTGCGCGACTCGCTCGGCGACCACGCGCGCCAGCACGGTTCGCTGGTCGCGCCAGGAAGGCTACGGTTCGACGTCACCCACTTCGCGCCGATCGAACCCGACGCGCTCGCGCGCGTCCAGGATCAGGTGAACGAGCGGCTCCTCTCCGACCCGGAGGTACGCATCTGGCAGGCGAGCCGGGCCGAGGCGCAGGAGTCGGGGGCGATCGCGCTCTTCGGTGAGACCTACGGCGAGGTCGTCCGGGTGGTCGACATCGGCGACTTCTCCCGTGAACTCTGCGGCGGTACGCATGTGGGTCACGGCAGCCAGGCGGGTCCCGTCCGGTTGCTGGGGGAGACGTCGGTCGGTTCGGGCGTCCGCAGGATCGAGGCGTTGACCGGACTCGATGCGCTGCGCTACGCCGACCACGAGCGGGTGCTGCTCGACCAGATCTCTTCCCTGCTTGGTGTTCCGAGCGCCGACGAGGTCCTGAATCGCCTGCAAGGCCGCCTTGACGCACTGGCGCGGGCCGAGCGTGAGTTGGCGACGCTACGACGGCGTGAGGGTGCGCTGCTGGCGGAACGGCTTGCTGGAAAGGGTCGTGAGACCGGCGGCCGATGGATCGTGGCCGTACGTCTGGACCGGTTCGACGGCATGACCGGCGGGAACGGGCTCGAGGTCGGGGTCGAGCACGCCGAGGACATCCGGGGCCTCGTCGACGGTGTCCTCGCCCACTGTCCGCCGGAGCTGCCAGGCGGTGTCGTCCTCGGCGCTGTTCGCGACGGCAAGGCGCAGCTGGTGTTGGGAGTCAATCCCGCGTTGGAGCGGCTCACGGTTCCTGCCCGGGAGCTGCTGCGGCCCGCGGGAGGCACCATCGGTGGTGGCGCCGGCGGGGTCGGTCGTCTCGCGCACGCGGGCGGCCGGGACGTCGACAGGCTCGACGAGGCCCTCGCGCAGGCGGCGTCCCGCCTCGCCACCCTGCGGCGGCACTGAAACCTGGCAGGTGACCCGGTGGTCATGAACCTCCGCGGTGCGACAGGCCCGCGGAGGTTTCATGATCACGGCGCCGTGCCACCGCCTGAGGTGCCCGGTCATCCCTGGCCGGTGCGGCTGAGGTGCATGGCGGAGTTGACCAGGGCGATGTGGCTGTACGCCTGGGGAAAATTGCCGAGCATGCGTCCCGAGCGCGGGTCGTACTCCTCGGCGAGCAGGCCGACGTCGTTGCGGAGGTCGAGCAACCGCTCGAAGATGGTGCGCGCCTCCCGCGTCCGGCCGATGAGGTGCAGGCCGTCGGCGAGCCAGAAGGTGCAGGCGAGGAAGGTTCCTTCCCCACCGGGAAGGCCGTCGACCCTGTGCTCGCCGGGCCCGCCGACGCCGGTGTGCTCGCCGTCGGTGGCGTAGCGCCGGACGAGTCCGTCACTGGTGAGCTCGCGCTGGACGGCCTCGATGGTGCCGACGACGCGCGGATCGGTCGGAGGCAGGAACCCGACCTGCGGGATCAACAGCAGGGCGGCGTCGAGCTCCGCGGATCCGAAGGACTGCGTGAAGGTACGCCGGTCGGCGTCGTACCCCTTCGCGCAGACCTCGCGGTGGATCTCGTCCCGCACCCCACGCCACCGGGCGGCCGGA
>JBOHED010000211.1:0-8330 GCA_050700915.1 Actinopolymorphaceae bacterium
GGCTCGGCCGGTTGCTGCGGCCGAAGCACGACGGCCGGTCGGCGCGGTTCTACGCGGTCGTGTCACGCGACACGGTGGACCAGGACTTCGCGGCGCACCGGCAGCGGTTCCTCGCCGAGCAGGGTTACGCATACCGCATCATCGACGCCGACGACGTGTTGTCGGACGACCTACCGACGTAGGTAAGGCGCTCCGTTGGCCGGCGCGACTGGATGAGGGGCGCCCTCGTGCGGAGGCGTGTTGCGTGAGGGGACCCCTGCGGCGAACCTATTGGCGCAGGGCGCCCCTCATCCAACGCCGCATCGGCGCAGGGCGCCCCTCATCCATCCACGAACCGTGGTGTCAGCGGGGGTCCGGGGCAGCGCAGCGCGGGATGGGTCGGCTGTAGCCCGGCCGGCCTGGTGTGAGGACGTACGCATCCGCCACCCAACCGCCCGAGTCCAGCTTGTCCCACACGGCACTCCGCCCCACACGGGTGCCCGACCGCTGGCAGGTGACGTACGCAAGTCCACCGGACCAGATCGTGCCCACCGGCGGATACGACGTCCCCGGGCCGGATCGGACCCGCAGCGCCGCGGTCGACACCGGAGAGGGATACCGGCACCGCGGCACCGGCGCTGAGAAGCCGCTCCGACTCCGCGTCGCGACATGCAGGTCGGTCACGTAGCTGCCGTCGAGCAGCTTGTCCCAGACGCGGGTCGTCCCGACGCGGGTGCCGATCGCCTGGCAGACCACCGGGAGGGACGCGCCGGGTGCCCAGACACGGACCGGAGGGTACGACGTTCCAGGGCCGGACCGGGCCCGCAGGCCGATCCGGGACGTGACGGCGTACCGGTACGCCACCGAAGCCAACGGACCGTCGACCACGTTGCTGTCGATGTTGAGCCGGCGGCCACCCCAGGTCTCGTTGTGCCCTCCGCGGTACTGCTTGAGCCGCTGGTGCGTACCCCACTGGTTGTTCGGGACGTTCCGCTCACCCCACACCGACGCCCGCCCGTCCCAGCGGGCCATCCAGATCGCGTCCGGACGGGCGATCGACCGCGACCCGTACGCGTCGGACAGGTCCGTTATCCCGGACGCCGCACTGGAGTAGACGCCCGACAGGTAACCCGCGTCGTGCAGGCGCTCCGTCCATGCGCTGAGGAACTGCAGGACGATGCGGCGACAGGTCGTGTTGCCGGTGTCGTACGCCTCCAGGTCGTAGTAGATCGTGCTTCCGCCGAAGAGGCCGAACCGCTGCGCCTTCCGAGCGGCATCGACGGCGGCGGCCGCTCCCTGCTGGGCGACGCCAACCGGCCGGATCGGACCCAGGTCGTCCTGGAACGCGCACGGTGCCTGGCGTCCGACGTAGATGGGCAGCATCCGCCAGCCGACTCGCGCACTCGACCGGACCCAGGGGGCCGACAGGTTTCCATCGGCGCAGGCCCGGTTGACTCCGCCGATGTAGATCCCGACGGTGCGGTACGGCGACGCCAGCCAGGCCCGCATCGTCGCGAGCGACGGCGCGGCGCAGGTGTCGAAGCCACGCCCCCGGTGGCGAGGAGTGTTGCCGCCCGACGCGATCCGGGTGGGGTCGGAGAGTCGCTGTTCGGCCGCAATGCCTGGCGCCGACTGCGCCACCCGGTCGTCTGGCGCCAGGTCGCCTCGAGCCGCCAGGTCGTCTGGACGGACGGATGTCGCGCGGGGCGGGCCGTCGTAGCGCGCCCCCTCGAGGATGGTCGCCACGACGTCCGGACGATCGCCGTACGCAGCGGTCACGGCCAGCCCGGTACCGGCGAGGGCGACCGTCTGCTCCTGGCTCGCGTCGGGGGTTTCCACCGCCTGGGTCTGCGCCGACGAACCCACGGCCATCGTCGTCACGGCCGCACTCTCCGCCGCCGGTGCCACGACCAGGCCACCGGCCCGGCCGGCCGCGCGGTGCGGACAGTCCTGGTCCTCGCCGGGAGTGCCGAGATAGATCGCCGGTACGTCGAACCGTACGCAGGTCCGCGGGCGGGCCTCCAGGTCGTGGACGGTCCAGGTGGACGGTACGTCGAGCCGGAGTCCCCGATAGATCACCACCTTGGTGTCTCCCAGGTCTTCACCGGAAATAGCTGTGCGAGCCTGCGCGGTTCCTGAACCCAGGATGAATATCGGGGCTGCAACAATCGCGCAGACGCTTCCCGCGACAACTGACAGTTTTCGGCCCCACCATTTCGACGGACGTCCGGCACCTGAACTGAACACGTGTGGATGCGCCTCTCCCGTGGAAATCCATCGCGGCACCAACGGCGCCTTCTCACCAGGCAGACCGGCGTGAACGCGATCGAACGTCACACAAGCATCACCTCGACATCCTTTACGCATGGCCGGCATTCCATAAGCACAAGTGTGTTATTCATTCATGGCGTACGAATTCAACCGACAATATTCGGGTCACCAGAATGGGTCATTCGGTGGCGAACGGAAATACCGAGATGGAGGCTGGCCACTCATTTTCGTTCCGGAGGACCGGATCACGGCTGCGGATGGACTTCCGCCGGCGTACCACAAAACCGGTCGAGAACTCCTGAACGGCGTGTTAACGTATCTGGCCCTTTTCCGCCATCACACCTTCGGCACAGTCGACCGACCGAGGTCGGCTGGGCCGTGGCGTCGCGCCCGGACACCGCCACCCCTCGGACGTCATCGAAGCGGAGACCAGCCATGCCCACGCACGAGACGATACAGCCGCCGGATACGACGCCGACGCACCATCCGGCCCCTCGTCCCACGCCACCCGCCGATCCCACGCCACCCGCCGATCCCACGCCACCCGCCGATCCCGCCCCACCGGCCGATCCCGCGCTTGACGCCGAGCGGAGCCACCTCGCCGAGTCCCGCGCAGCCCTGCGCCGGATGCGCGTGCGGACCGAGTCGCTCGAGGCCGAGGGCGGCAATCCGGTCTCCACCGAGTACCTCAAGGCGACCCTCTACCACCGGGCGAGGGCACTCGCCGACGACCCGTCCACCCCGCTCTTCTTCGGCCGCCTCGACTACCTGGCACGCGGCGGACCGGTCGACGGCAGGCCAGTAGACGAGATGCCGGTCCACGACGAGATGCCGACCGGCCGCGCCGAACGGTTCTACATCGGTCGGCGCCACGTCAGCGACGACGACGGCGACCCGATGGTGGTCGACTGGCGGGCGAGCGTGTCGCGACCGTTCTACCGCGCCACCCGCAGGGAGCCGCTCGGGGTCGACCTCCGCCGTCGCTTCGGGTTCTCGCACGGGACGTTGACGGCGTACGAGGACGAGCGCCTGACGCCGCCAGCCGAAGTCGGCGCCAAGACCCGCGCGGAGACCGGAACCGAGACCCGGAGCGAGACCCGCGCCGAGGCCACCCCCGGCCTCGACAGTCGGATCCTCGAGACCGAGATCGAACGCCCCCGCGTCGGCCCGATGCGCGACATCGTGGCGACGATCCAGCCCGAGCAGGACGACATCGTGCGCGCCGACCTCGCCGGCACGGTCTGCGTCCAGGGCGCACCCGGCACCGGCAAGACCGCCGTCGGACTGCACCGTGCCGCCTTTCTGCTCTACACCCATCGGGACCAGCTACGCCGGCAGGGCGTCCTCGTCGTCGGGCCCAACGACTCATTCCTCCGCTACATCGGCGACGTACTGCCCGCCCTCGGCGAGATCGACGCCCGGCAGGGCACCCTGGCCGAATTGGTCGGCCAGACGAGGATCCGCGGCACCGACGCCCCCGACATCGCGACCCTGAAGGGCGACGCCCGGCTGGCCGTGGTCCTCCGCCGCGCCGTGTGGTCCCACGTGAAGGAACCCAGCGAGGGCCTCGTCGTGCCGCGGGGAGCGCGCAGATTCCGGGTTCCTGCGTACGAAGTGAACGAGATCCTCGCCGGTATCCGCGCCCGTGGTGTCCGGTACGGCGCCGGGCGAACCATCCTGCCGCAGCGGCTTGCCCACTCGATCCTGTTACGCATGGAGGCCGACGGCGACTCGCCCGACGACCGCGTACAGGCGGCGGTCGCGCGGAGCCGCCCGGTCAAGGCGTACGCAGACGAACTCTGGCCAGCCGTCGACCCGGCGAAGCTGGTGTTCCGGCTGCTGGCGGAGCCGGAGCTCCTCGCCACCCACGCCGATGCCGTACTCGATGCCGCCGAGCAGACGCTCCTCCGCTGGCCCAACCCACCACGCTCCGCCGGCTCAGCCCGCTGGACGCTCGCCGACGCCGTACTCATCGACGAAGTAGCCGACCTGGTGGTACGCACACCCAGCCTCGGGCACGTGGTCCTCGACGAGGCCCAGGACCTGTCGCCGATGCAGCTGCGTGCGGTCGGACGCCGGTGCAGCACCGGCTCGGCCACCGTCCTCGGCGATCTCGCGCAGGCGACGACGCCGTGGGCGACGCGCGACTGGTCCGATGCGCTCACCCACCTCGGCAAGCCCGACGCCCACGTCGAGGAACTGACGAAGGGCTTCCGGGTGCCCGCGTCGGTGATCGAGTTCGCCGGCCGGCTGCTTCCCCACATCGCACCGACGCTCGCGCCACCGTCCTCGGTCCGGCGTACCCGGGGCGACCTCGTCCTCCGCCAAACCGCGGCCGCGGGGGTGCTGCCGGCCGCGCTCGACGGCGTACGGACGGCACTGGACCGGCCCGGCTCGGTCGGCCTCGTCGTCCCGGACGACCGCCTCCGCGCCATCCGGACCGCCCTCGACGCCGCCGACATCTCCTACGCCGTGCTCGGCGACGCGGACGACGTCGACGCGCACCTCGACGTCGTACCTGCCTCCCTGGTGAAGGGACTCGAGTTCGACCACGTGGTGGTCCTCGAACCCGCCGCGATCGTCGCCGGCGAACACGACGAGGTGACCGGACTTCGCCGGCTCTACGTCTGCCTGACCCGGGCGGTCACGTCGCTGCAGGTCGTCCACGCCGACCCGCTCCCAGCCGCGCTCGTCGACTGATCCGCGCCGCCGCGGCCCTGGCGGCAGCCCCCTCGATGCTCAGCCGGCGGGAAGATCTGGTAAGCGTTGCCGTCATGGACAAGCTGCACCACCGCGTCGCCGCGGCCGCACTCACCGACGCCTACTCCGAGCTCTCCCGCCTCGCCGGATCCCTCGACGACGTCGACTTCATGCGGGCGAGCCGCTGCGCGGGGTGGGCGGTGGGCGACGTACTGTTCCACGTCCTGCTCGATGCCCAGCGGGCGTTGGTGGCCTTCGGTACGCCGACGAGGGAGGCGGCGACGACCGACTACGTACGGTACTGGCGACACTGGTCCGACCACCGCGACGAGTCGGCGGCCGCCGCCCACGCGAGGTTCGTCCGGGTGGCGACGGGCGCCTATCCCGACCTCCGGGTCCTCGCTGGCGAGTGGCAGGAGACGGCGGCGGCCGTCCTCACCACCGCGTCGGCACTACCCGGCTCCGATGTCGTCGCCAGCCAGGGACAGGCGCTCACGGCGACCGACTTCCTGGGCACCCTCGCCGTTGAGGCGACCGTGCATCATCTCGACATGCTGGTGGCGCTGCCGGGAAAGCCCGAGCCTCGTCCCGGCGCGCTGGAGCTGACGGTTCGCGTCCTCGACCAACTCCTCGGCGACACGACCGAACGACCCGCATGGGACGACCACACCTGGGTCCTCAAAGGCACCGGCCGCTCGGCGCTCACCACCACCGAACGCCGCGCGCTCGGTGCCACCGCCACCCGCTTCCCGCTCGTCGGCTGAAGGCTGACGGCTGCACGAGGGAGATGGTGGGTACGGAGGGACCATCGTGAGCGAGGCAGACATGGACAAGATGAGCGAGGCGCTGCTCGCCCGGTGGTCGACGCTGGTGCCCGCCGCACCGGAGGTGGGACGCGGGCTGGTGGAGAGGTACGCCGAGCCGCACCGGCGCTACCACGACCTGCGCCACCTGGCGGAGGTCCTTGACCGGATCGACCGGCTAGCTGCGTACGCCGATGATCGCGACGCCGTCGAGTTGGCCGGGTGGTTCCACGACGCGATCTACGACCCGCACCGGTCCGACAACGAGGAGGCGTCGGCGCGGCTCGCGGAAGAGTTGCTGCCGGCGAGCGGGGTCCCCGATGTCCGGGTGGCGGCCGTCGCCAGGTTGGTCAGGCTGACCGCGAGCCATTCTCCGGCCGCAGGCGACGCGGACGGCGCGGTGCTGTGCGACGCCGACCTGGGAGTACTCGCGGAGGAGCCGGAGCGGTACGGGGAATACGTCGCCGACGTCCGGGCGGAGTACGCCCACGTCGACGACGATGCGTTTCGGCGCGGCCGGGCGGAGGTGCTCGGGCGGTTGCTCGCGTACGACCCGCTCTTCCACACCCCGTTCGGACGTACGGCCTGGGAGGCGCGGGCCCGGCACAACGTCCGCGCTGAGCTGATCCTGCTGTCGAGCGCGTAGCACAGCGGCCTGGTCGAGCCACTCGCCGGTGAGGCGTTCGTGGTGTATCAGCGACTGAGCGCGCGGAAGGACCAGATCGTCACGGGCGCACCGAGGAGGACGGCACCTGCGGAGATCGCGATGACGGTCGGGCTGCGTTCGTAGGCGTCGTACCGCTCCTTGACGATGTTCTCGTAGGTGTCGCCGCCGTTGAGGCAGGTGTATCCAGTGCGAGGCATCGGATCGCCGCCGCAGGTGACCGGATCGTCGACCTCGAGTCTGTCCTCGATACCGACGTAGAGGCTGATCAGGGCCATCGCCGTGATCGGGAAGCCGAGCAGGAGACCGAGGAGGGCGAGACAGGCTCGCCCACTACCGTCTCGAGGTCTGGCCGCAGCCAAAGCCGTCCCCTCCGTTCGCTCACGGCGATCTCGCTGGCGATCATGCTAGGGGCTGGTCACGAGGTCGTCCTGCAGCGAGCATCCGAATGATCACGCATGCGTGATCATTCCCAGCCGAATCAGGGACGCCTGCGGCGGCGCAGGCCGGCGGCCACGATCCGGGCGACCAGCTCGCGGCTCGTCACCGGGTGCGCACCCGCCGCCACGATCTCGTCGTACCGTTCCTCGGGAATGTCGTAGTGGTCGCGGTGGAAGCCGCGCTCCGGCACACCAGTACGCCGGGCGAACTCGTGCAGCTCCTCGAACGACTCGTCACTCACCAGGTGTGACCACCGTCGGCCCCGCGCGGGCCAGGCCGGAGGATCGATGAGGACGGTCACGCTGTTCCCGGGTCCGGGTCCGAGTCCGCGGAGTCCATCGCTCGACTCACCTCGTCGTCGACGAGGGTGCGCCACGCGCGTACGTATCCGGCATCGACGTACGCCTTCCACGACCGGTCCGGGCGCACGGCACTCCCCACATGAAACGCCCGCACTCCCGCCTGCGCGAGCCACGGCACATGCTCCGCACTCAGCCCACCCCCGGCCATGATGTGCGCGGCCGCGAACGCATCGGACCTCGCCAGTCCGATCAGGTCCTCGACCCCGTGAGCTGCCCCGCGTGCGGACCCGGCCGTGAGCACCTCGGTCAGTCCGGGAAGGTCGCGAAGCGCCCGCCACGCCTGCTCGGCGTCGAGAGCGTGGTCGACCGCTCGGTGGAACGTCCATGGGAGCCCTGCCAGCTCGTCCACCAGCACCATGGTCGCGGCGAGATCGACCTCGAGCGTGGGCGTCAGGAAACCGAGAACGAAACCGTCGGCCCCTGCCCGCGTGTAGTCGGCCGCGAGGATGCAGAGCCGCGCCAGCTCGGCCGGTGTCGTCGTGAATCCGTCACTCAACCGGAGCATCACCCGCATCGGGATCGCCGTACGCCGACGAATCTTCTCCACCACCGACGGCTCCGGCGAGAGCCCGTCGGCGTCCATCGACGTGACGACCTCGATCCGGTCGGCGCCGCCGGCTTCGGCGGCCGCGGCGTCGGCGACGCCGAGAGCGATGACCTCGAGGAGCGGTCGCATGCTGCGATCCGGACCCGCGTCCTCGTCAGCGCCTCGAACCGTCATGGCGCCAAGCCTGCCAGGATGATCCGTGTGACGGACGACGACCCGCTGATCAACGCCCGCGCCCGCGTACTCCATGATCTCGAGGCTCGTGGCCAGGCCGGCCCACGAGGCGTGTCGATCCTGGAGCAGACGCTGTCCGAGCGTCGCTGGTGGGTCTCGGAGTGGCCTGAGGGCGCGGCGTATGTCGCGGGCCAGGTCGCGCAGGACGTCCAGGACGCGCTGCTCGACAGGGTCGGCCGATGGCCGCTGTGCAAGGCGTGTGACGAGGTGGCGCCGCACGAGATGCGGATCAATCCCGAGCTGGGGTCCGACCCGCACTGGGTCTGTGAGCGCTCCGGGATCGACGTCGCCCCTCTCGGCGAGCTGTGATCATCGGTCCGGCCGACCTT
>JBOHED010000212.1:0-7105 GCA_050700915.1 Actinopolymorphaceae bacterium
GTCGCGTGCGGCGGCCGCCACGATGGCCCGCGCGAGCGGGTGTTCGCTGTCAGCCTCCACCGCGGCGGCGAGGCCGAGCACGTCGGCGTCGGTGTGGCCGTCGGCGGCGGCGAACCCCGCCACGACGTGCTCGCCCCTGGTGAGGGTGCCGGTCTTGTCGAAGAGAACCGCGTCGACGGTACGCATGCGTTCCAGTGCCAACCGGTCCTTGACAAGGATGCCGGAGCGGGCCGCGACCGCGGTGGACAGCGAGATGACCAGCGGGATGGCGAGGCCGAGGGCGTGCGGGCAGGCGATGACGAGAACGGTGACCGTGCGGGTGACGGAATCGCCGACGTTGCCGAGCGCCCACCAGACCAGGAACGTGAGGAGACCCGCGCCTGTCGCGACGTAGAAGAGCAACGCGGCGAAGCGGTCGGCAAGGACCTGCGCGCGGCCGCGGGAGGCCTGCGCCTGTGCGACGAGACGCTGGATGCCCGCGAGCGCGGTGTCGTCGCCGACAGCGGTGACCTCGACTCGGACCGCTGCGTCGGTGGCAACCGTACCGGCGACGACGCGATCACCTTCGCCGCGTGCCACCGGCCGGGACTCGCCGGTGATCATCGACTCGTCGAACTCGGCGCCGCCGTCGACGATCGTGCCGTCGGCGGGTACCCGGGCGCCCGGGCGGACGAGTACGACGTCGCCCGGCCGCAGGTCCGTGACGTCGACGGTTTCGACGCCGCCTTCGTGGGTGACGCGTTCGGCGTCGTCGGGAATCAGCGCGGCAAGGGCGCTGAGTGCACCCTGTGCCTGGCCGATCGCCTTCATCTCCTGCCAGTGCCCGAGCAGCATGATGGTGACGAGGGCCGCGAGCTCCCACCAGAACTCCAGCTGGAAGAGCCCGGCGGTGCTGGCGAGCGAGGCGACGTATGCGACGACGATCGCCATCGAGATCAGCAGCATCATGCCGGGCGCGCGGTCCCTGATCTCGGCGACGCCACCGGCGAGGAACGGCCAACCGCCATAGAAGAACACGATCGAGCCGAGCACCGGGCCGATCCAGGTGACGCCCGGGAAATCGAGCGAGTAGCCGAACCAGCCCATGACCATCTCGCTGGTCACCACGATCGGGAGGGTGAGGACGAGGCTCAGCCAGAACCTGCGGCGAAACATCTCCGGATCGTGGCCGGCGTGCTTGTCGTGACCGGCGTGCTCGTTGTCGCTGCTGGTGTGGCCGTCGTGCCCGTGGTGCCCGGCGTCATGGTGCGTCATGCCCTACACCATACCCCCCTAGGGTAACTGTGCAAGATCCTCCCGACAGCGCCGCTCGACCTCGGCCAGTTCGCCCAGCGTCTCCTCGATGTCGCGGCGGCGCTGCTCGAGTTCTTCCCGTCGTACGGCGATCTGCTCCAGGAGATATCGCAACTGCCCGGCCTCCCCGGGTTCCGCGTCGTACATGTCGACGATCTTGGCGATTTCCTGCAAGGAGAAACCGAGCCTCTTGCCGCGCAGGATCAGGCCCAGGCGTACCCGGTCGCGGGCGCGGAAGACCCGCTGGCTCCCACGCCGCTCGGGCGAGATGAGGCCTTGGTCCTCATAGAACCGGATCGTCCGGAGTGTCAACGAATATTCCGCGGCCAGCTCCGTGATGGTCCAGGTCTCCTGGGTCGGTTGGGCGGGAGCGTTCATCGGGTATCCCTTGCGCCGGCGTACGAGCGAGGCTTACGTTTACGTAAGCGTAAGCGTAAGCGTGGCTTTGCGGCCACCCGAGCGGCGGGAGCTCTGAGGATCATGACGTTCGAGCTTTCCCCTGAGCACGAGGCCTTTCGCGAGGTCGTGCGCGAGTTCGCCGAAGCGGAGATCGCGCCCCACGCCGCGGACTGGGACGAGCGACACCACTTCCCGGTCGAGACGGTCCAGGCGATGGGGAAGCTGGGACTTTTCGGGTTACCGGTGCCCGAGGAGTACGGCGGATCCGGCGGCGACTTCACCAGCCTCTGCGTTGCGATCGAGGAGATCGGCCGGGTGGACCAGTCGCTCGGCCTGACCCTGGAGGCCGCGGTGGGGCTGGGGATCGGACCGATCCTTTCCTGGGGTACGCAGGAACAGAAACAGCGCTGGCTCCCGGACCTTGCCACCGGAGCCGCCCTAGCGGGTTTCGGACTCACCGAGGTCGAGTCCGGATCCGATGCCGCCGCGACGAAGACGCGTGCCGTCGTGGCGGACGACCATTGGGTGATCAACGGCTCGAAGCAGTTCATCACCAACTCCGGCACGCCGATCACGACTCTCGTCACCGTGACGGCGCGGACCGGTGACCTGCCGGACGGAAGCCCGGAGATCTCCGCGATCATCGTGCCTTCCGCAACGCCCGGATTCGTCGTCGAGCCGGCTTATCGCAAGCTGGGCTGGCATGCGTCCGACACCCATCCGTTGACGTTCACGGATGCGCGCGTGCCTGCCGACCACCTGCTGGGACGGCGTGGTGAGGGGATCAAGCAGTTCCTCGCCATCCTCGACCACGGGCGGATCGCCTTGGCCGCGTTGTCGGTCGGGCTCGCGCAAGGGTGCCTTGACGCCGCACTGGACTACGCGAAGAGCCGTACGTCCTTCGGCACGCCGATCGGTGCCAACCAGGGTGTGGCCTTCCAGCTCGCCGACGTCCAGGTCGCGGTCGAGGCGGGGCGACTCCTTACGTATAAGGCCGCAGCGGCCAAGGACGCCGGCCGCCCGTCCGCGGAGATCAAACGGGCCGCGGCCATGGCGAAGCTGTTCGCCAGCGAAGCTGCCGTATCCGCGGCGAGAACAGCGACCCAGGTCTTCGGCGGATACGGTTTCATGGAGGAGTACCCGGTCGCCCGGTTCTATCGTGACGCGAAAATTCTCGAGATCGGCGAGGGAACGAGCGAGATCCAACGGCTCGTGATCGCCCGCGACCTGGGCCTGCCGGTCCGTTAGTGGCCTGAGGACACTGGGGTGACGCGATGGGTGAACGCAAGGACCACGCCAAGGCGGTTGCGGCCGCCCGCGAGGCGACGTTACGCCCGTCCGACAAAGGTGCCGCGCGGCTCGCGAAGGCGCAGAAGCTCTATGTGCGTGACCGGATCGCCCTGCTCGCCGATCCGGGCACGTTCATCGAGGACGGCCAGTTGGCCAATGCCGCGGCCGCTGATCTGCCCGCTGACGGCGTGGTCACCGGGAGGGCGCTCGTCGGCGGCCGGGCAGTCCTCGTCGTGGCCAACGATCCCACTGTGAAGGCTGGCTCATGGGGAGCCCGCACGGTGGAGAAGATCGTGCGTACGACCGAAATCGCCTTGCGCGACGAGCTTCCCCTCTTCTGGTTCATCGACTCCGCGGGTGCCCGGATCACAGACCAGGTGGAACTCTTTCCGGGCCGTCGTGGCGCGGGAAGGATCTTCGCCAACCAGGTGGCGCTGTCGGGCAAGGTCGCCCAGATCTGTTGCCTGTTCGGCCCGTCCGCTGCCGGCGGTGCGTACATCCCGTCGTTCTGCGATCTCGTGATCATGGTCGAGGGCAACGCGTCGATGTATCTCGGCTCACCCCGGATGGCGGAGATGGTCGTCGGCGAGAAGGTGTCGCTGGAGGAGATGGGCGGGGCGCGGATGCATGCGTCAATCTCGGGTTGCGGTGACCTTCTGGCGGCCGACGACAGCGAGGCGATCGAGCTCGCCAAGGCGTACTTCTCTTATCTGCCGTCACATTGGCGCGATCGGCCACCGTCGTATGCCGTCAGTCCGCCCGCGCGTGAGTTCACCGCCGACCTCGTGCCGGAGCAGGACAGCATCGGCTATGACATGCACGAGGTGCTCGACGCCCTTCTGGACGGCGACTCGTTCTTCGAGATCAAGCCGTTGTACGCACCGGAACTCATTGTCGGATTCGGTTGCCTGGAAGGTCAGGTCGTCGGTGTCGTCGCCAACAATCCCGCGGTCAAGGGCGGGGTATTGTTCGTCGACAGCGCGGACAAGGCGGCGCGGTTCATCTGGCTCTGCGATGCATTCAACGTGCCGTTGGTCTACCTCGCGGACGTTCCGGGATTCATGATCGGCAGTGAGGTGGAACGCCAGGGAATCATCCGCGCCGGCGCCAAGATGATCACCGCGGTTGCCGAGGCGAACGTGCCCACGGTGTCGGTGATTGTACGCAAGGCCTATGGCGCTGGGCTCTATGCGATGTGCGGGCCGGGGTTCTCACCCGATGCGTGCCTTGCCCTACCGACGGCGAAGATCGCCGTGATGGGACCGGAGGCGGCGATCAATGCCGTGTACTACAACAAGATCGCCGAGATCGAGGACCCTGCCGAGCGAGAAGCGTATGTGGAACGGCTGCGGGCGGAGTACGAAGACGACATCGACATCCTCCGACTCGCCTCGGACCTCGTGATCGACGCGGTGGTCGAACCTGGCGCCCTGCGTGGCGAATTGGTCGCGCGGCTCGCGGCGGCCCAGACCAAGGACCGTCGTACGCCGGACAAGCGGCACGGTGTTCCTCCCGTGTGAGGGACGCGTTCGAGGCTTCGTGCGTTGTCGGCAGCCGGCCGGCGGGCGCCTGAATTCCTTGGAAACAAGGGGTGTTCGCAGGTTCGAAGATGATCATTGTCTGGTAGAATCGTCTGTAATGTTCGATCACGGGGGTGTGGACTTCTCGGCGTTGGCTTCGGCCGCGCCGGGTGCCGAGCTTGCCGCTGTGTTGTCACGGATCGATTTTGCTGCTGTGAATGGGCATGTGCGTGTCCTGGTGATGGCTGCGTGGGAACGGCAGGCGTCATGGGTGTCGTCGCAGTTCTACGAGTCGATCGCGTTCGTGGCGCGGCCCGCGGCCGCGAGGGCGGCGGCGACGAGGGCGGCGTCGACGGGAGTGGCGGCGTCGATGAGGGCGGCGAGGGTGTGGATGCGTGGGACGATCCGGGTGATGGCGGCGAGTGTGTCGAGACCGGTGACGAACACCTGGTCGCAAAAGTCGAGTTGGTCGCCGACCTCGAGACCTGGCTCCGCCTCGCCAACAAGACAGGAGAACTCTCCGGACTCGGCGCCATCACCCCGAAAGTGATCGACGACATCAAGAACGCCGCCGCCGGCGGGTTCGAGTACTGCCGCACCGTCACCCTCAACGGCAAAGTTGTGTACCACCAAGCCTCCAGCAGACGCTACAAACCCACCGCAGCCCAACGCCGACTCATCCAGGCGATGCACCGCACCTGCAGCCAACCCGGCTGCAGCCGACCAGCCGTACAGTGCGACCTCGACCATGTCGTCGAACACCGACTCGGTGGACCCTCCTGCGCGTGCAACCTGACCCCGTTATGCAGGCGGCACCACCGCGCCAAACACGAAGGCGGCTGGTACTGGACCCAAAACCAACCCAGCCACCTCACCGCACAAAGCCCACTCGGCCACACCTACAAGGTCGACCCCGAACCACCACCAGGCACCGAAGCACCCGGCACCGAACCTCCACCAGGCGCCCAACCTGCGGCGTGGCTTGCACCAACGCCGCCGCCGTGACTGCCTGCCTGCCGGCCCTGCCGCGATCGGGCCCCGCGCCCGAACCGGACCCGAGCGACCACAACAGACGCCTCCCACTGGTCGAGCCCGGCACCACCGCTGACCTGGGCGTACGTACGTCCTCGACCGGACGCGACGTCTCAGGCACTGGGACGGTGTAATCGGTCCCCGGGCACTCAGGCAGGATGGACGGGACCGGCAGTCTGTGCGCTCGTCAACCACGAGCTCATCCACAACGGAGCGTGACAACTATGGCGACACCCCTCGCCCTCCAGCTTTACACCGTCCGCAAGGCGCTGGCCGCGGACCGGGCGGCTGCACTGGCCCGCGCGGCCGAGCAGGGCTTCCGGGCGGTCGAGGCGTTCGGTATCGGCAACGCGCAGCGGGACGCCGCCGACCGGCTGGCAGACGCGCGCACGTTCCGGGCCGAGCTCGACGCCAACGGCCTCAAGGTCGTGGCGGTGCACGGATCGGTGTCGGCGGGCGACGAGGCCGATGCGGTCTACGACGAGCTGGAGATCCTCGGCACCGACCGGTTGATCGCCGCGGTCCCAGGCGCGGTCGCGGGTGTTGACAGCAAGGCGTTTGCATCCACCGGTGGCCTGAAGCTCCTCGCCGAAGGGCTCAACGCCGCCGCCGCCCGCGCCGAGTCCCGTGGCGTCAAGGTCGGCTACCACAACCACGACTTCGAGTGGCAGCCCGTCGAGGGCGGCACTCCCGCTTACGACGTCCTGGTGAGCAACCTCGACCCGCGGGTGTTCCTGGAGGTCGACGTCTACTGGGCGCACACGGCCGGCCAGAACCCCGCCGCCGTCATCACGTCGTACGCCGAAAGGGTTTTCACCCTGCATGTCAAGGACGGCCCGGGCGTCCGCGGCCAGCTCCAGACGGCGGTCGGCGAAGGGTCGGTCGACAACGCAGCTGCGATCGCGGCCGGCACCAATGTCGGCTACCACGTGATCGAGCTCGACGAGGCCGCCGGTGACCCGTTCGACGTGGCGAAGGCTGGTGGCGACTGGCTGGTCGCGCACGGCCACTCCACCTGGGCCGCCTGACCGTAGGCGCCCGCGCTCCGTGCCCGAGGCTCCATCATCACCTGTCAAGGAGGCATTGACGTGCAGCTGTTGCGTTTGGGGAACATCGGTGAGGAGCGCCCTGCCGTACGCACCGACGACGGCACGCTCTTCGACGTTTCGTCGCTGACCAATGACAGCGGTGGCGACTTCAACGGCGCCTTCCTTGCCGGCGACGGCATCACGCGGGTGGGCGAGGCGGTCGAGGCCGGTCGGCTCACCCGGATCGACGATCCCGGAGACGGCAGCGGCCTGCGGATCGGTGCGCCGATCGCCCGGCCGACGGCCGTGCTCTGTATCGGTCAGAACTACGCCGCCCACGCGGCCGAGTCCGGGTCGCCGCCGCCGGAGACGCCGATCCTGTTCTTCAAGCACCCCAACACCGTGGTCGGTCCGTACGACGACGTACGCATCCCGCGCGGCGCCGAGAAGACCGACTGGGAGGTCGAGCTCGGCGTGGTGATCGGCAAGACGGCGCGCTACCTCGACTCGCCGGACCAGGCGCTCGACCACGTGGCCGGCTTC
>JBOHED010000213.1:0-6905 GCA_050700915.1 Actinopolymorphaceae bacterium
CGCGCCTGAAACGTCGGATCAGACGCCAAATCCGCCCGCAACGTCTTCACCGCAACCGTCCGACCCAGCCGCCGATCCACCCCAATCCGCACCTCGGCCATCCCCCCATGACCAAGCACCTCGCCGACGTCGTAACGACCACCGAGGTCCGGGGGAGGCTGGTTCGTGTGCGCGACAACCGAGGTGTGGTCGTTCTCAGCCCGGTGACTGGGTGGCATAGTTACCGTCCGATGGTCTGCGGTCACTCGCAGGTCACAATCTAGGCGAGCCCCTGCTCGCACCCCCACGTATCGCGGTGCAAGCATACGCAGCGCGTGCTCGTCCCGACGATTCGGTCGGGAAGCTACCATTCTTCGCCCGCGGCCGCCGCCTCCCGCCGGTCGTCGTAGCGCCCGGTTCGGCGCAGGGCGCCCCTCATCCAACGCGCGATTGGTGGATGGGCACCCTCAGGCGAACCTATCGGCGCAGGGTGCCCCTCATGCGACGCGCGATTGGCGGAGGGTGCCCCTCATGCGAACGCCGGTGTGGTGGAGGGTGCCCCTCATGCGAACGCCGGTTCGGTGGAGGGTACCCCTCATCCAAACCGGAGTGGGGCCGAGCGTCATTGACACCCACTCGCTGCCAGACTGCTCCTGGGAGTACGCCAACGAGGGCCCGGCCTGTACGGCGCGGTTCTACCGAAGCAGCGAGGGCTGAAGGCGGCGGGGCGTCGCGGTCATGGCCGTGGATTGACCCTGCTTGTTAGTGTGTCGGCTACGGCTAGATCGGTACGCCGTCCGCCGCCGTCACCCCGCGCCCACGCCGCATGGTGGCATCGCCGGTCAAGGTCTCTCGGGGCCCGCGACACCGCTGCCCGGCAGGCATGTCCTCCGTCGGCGGGATGTGTGGGGTCTCGCCGGAGATGGACGAGCGATGCCGAAGAAGCAGACCACGGCGGGCCGGAAGGCGCGCTCCGCACGTCGCGAAGGCGAGAAGTACACCGCCTTACGCCGGCAGCGGGCGCTCGGTGCCGAGCCAGGCGCGGAGCCGGATATCTCCGGGTCGAGCGTGCCGGATGGGACGGGCATCGAACACCGCAAGCTGGTGGAGCATCCACCAGGTTTCCGCCCCTTCCGGGGCGATGATCTATTCGTACGGATTGGCGGGCAGCCGACGGTCGACCGGCTGGTGGACCTCCTCTACGACGGGTTCGAGGGCGACGACCAGCTGCGTCCGCTCTTCCCGCGGGATCTCGCCGACGGTCGGTCGATGCAGAAGCTGTTCTTCGCCGAGTGGTTGGGCGGTCCTCGGCACTACAGCGAGGAGTCCCATGCGGGTTTGAGGCACCGCCACGACAGCCTTCCCCTCACGCCGGCGCTTGCCGGGCGATGGCTCGGGCACTTCCGCCGGGCGATGGAAGCCACCATCGCGTCCGGCGACGACGACCGTACGGCGATCTTCGCGCACGTCCGCTCCCTTGCTCTCGCCCTCGTCAACGGACAGGCGGCGCCGAAGGACGGTGGGCAGGAGACTGGTGCGCGGGAGGTCGCGTGGTGCGGGATCGGTGCCCGTACCGTGAAGCAGGCAAGGGATCTCGCACGTCGCGGTGATGTCGCCGGGGTCGACGCCGCGCTGGAGCAGGCGCCCGATCTGCTGCGTCCTACGTACGCCGCCGCGATCATGCAGTCGGCCACGCTGACCGGCCGGGTCGACGTCGTCCACCTGCTGGTGGACCGCGGCGTGGGAGTGAACCACCCCTTCTACCTTCCGGTGGGCGTGACGGGTGCGGCGTTCGAGCGGGTGTTGTTCGTGACGCCGTTGGGTGCGGCCCGGATGACGCGTCGTTCGGCCGTGGAGTCGCTGCTCACGGCCGAAGGTGCCAGGGAGGACGTCTTCACCGCGGCGTTCCTCGGCGACGTCTCCTCACTTGCGCGGATGCTCGCGGCCGACCGGAGCCTTGCCCAGGCACCGGACCCCGCGGTCGACGTACTCGACATCACGCCGGTCGAGCACGCGGTCGCGGGCGGGCAGCTCGAAGCGCTGCGAATCCTCCTCGACCACGCCACGCTTCCGCTGCCGGGTGGTGTACGGGCCCTGCGTGGTGCCGCCGCGAACGGCAGTGTGGCGATGGTCGAGCTGTTGCTGGCCGGTGGGGCGGACGCGACCCGGATCGGCGTCGGCCGCTGGGTCCTGCATCCCGAGCTCGCCCCACTGCTCGCCGATCGAGGTGCGTCGATCGACTCCTCGGGCTCGTGGATCGGCGCCAGCTGTACCGGCAACCAGGGCCGCCGAGACGATCCGGACTATTTACGCGCTCTCCTGCGTCATGGCGCCCGCGCCACCGACCGTCGGATCGGCATCCCAGGAAGGGCGACCGGCGTCGGGGCTCTCCACGCGACGGCTCTGCACTACGCGGCCAGGGCAGGTTTCGTGAACACGATCGAGGTACTCCTGGAGCACGGAGCCGATCCGGACGCCCGCGACAGTCACGGCCGCGCGCCGCTCGACTGGCTGGAGGAGGCGGCACCGTCGGTCCCGCGCGACGCGGTCCGTCGCCGCCTCACTCTCGGACGGAACGTCAGGCCGGAGAGACGCTGAGGGACACGTCCCCGACTGGGTACGACCTACCTACGTCCGTCGACGTACCCCAACCGCCGTCCTCGGGCGTACGTCCTGTCACAGGGGATGTGGGAACCTCGCCATGTGCCGAGACGCTCGCGGCCGATGTCGAGCAGGTCGGGTCAACTGAGTACGTGTCCAACAGCCCGTTTCGGGCGCCCCAGAAGGAGATTCCACACATGCGCAAGGTCTACGCGGGACTGTTCAGCTCGATCGACGGCGTGGTCGAGGCGCCCGACCAGTGGCAGTCGACCTTCGACGAGGAGATGGGCGCGGCGTTGTCCCGCATGCTCGACGGACAGGACGCCGTGCTGCTCGGCCGGGTGACCTTCGCAGAGTGGGCGGAGTACTGGCCGACATCGACCGACGAACCGTTCGCCAGCTTCATCAACAACACGCCGAAGTACGTCGCCTCCAGCACTCTCGACTCGGTGCACGAGTGGTCGAACAGCACGCTGATCAAGGGCTCGTTGGCCGACTTCCTGGCGGAGCTGCGGCAGCAGGACGGCGGGACCATCGGGGTGGCCGGCAGCATCGGGCTGGTCCGGTCCCTGATCGAGCAGGGGCTGCTCGACGAGCTCACCCTGATGATCAGCCCGGTCGTCGCCGGCGGCGGCCTCAGGCGGCTGTTCGCCGACGACGCGGCGCTGACGAAGTTCGACCTGATCGAAGCCCAGCCCACCAGCAGTGGCGCACTGATCGCGACCTATCGGCCGGTCCGGTAGCCGGGCAGGATCGGCTACTCCGGTGAGAACTGGGCCGTGGCAGCTCAGGGATTCCACACCATCGTCTGCTGGTGAAGACGCCGTCCGCTCGCGCGGAGGCCCGGCACCTGCGGCGTTGGCCCGTGTTTGGCGAAGCCTATCTTCTCGAAAAACCGCACCGCGCGGGTGTTCTCGACCAGGGTCTGCAGGTAACATCCCGCCGACTCGGCCTCCCGCAGCCGGACGAGCCACCGGCTCATCAACGCCGCCCCGACTCCGGTCCCGCGGGCCTCCGGGACGAGGTTGATGTGCAGGTGTGCCGGCCACCTCGGATCCTTCGGCTCGCCCGTCGTCGGCTGGCGCCGGATCCCGGCCCACGCCACGTCGACCATGGCACGTACGAAGAAGCGCCGGCACTCGCGCCGCGAGAACAATCGGTGCTCCCTGATCGCGGCGTCCATTCGCGTGCTCTCGTTCGGTATCGCACTCCCGAGACTGCCGGCGAGATAGCCCACCAGCGCGCCGTCGACCGAGGCGACGAACAGCGACTCCGGCTCGAGGTCCATGTACGGCGTCAGGTAGACGGCAGCCTCGGACTCCGCGTGCCCCCAGAGCGAACCCGACAACGAGCCCTTTCCGACCCGTCCGAACAGCTCGCGCAACTCGGCACGATCGAGATCGGCGTACGTACGGATCTCCACACCCATCCGTCAAGCCTTGCACATCATGGCACCAACAACCGCATCAGACCGGCTGTCGCCGCAAGCGTGGCCAAGGGGATCCGGTGCAGTCGGTGGTCACTTTCCGCCCGTTTTGCAGCACGAATATGGGCAGAAGTCGACCACGGTCCTGGTCCGGGCGTGGATCCCGGAACACATTGGCGCGGCAGGCCGGGCGAGGGTGGCACCGTCGTGATCGTCACCCAGACTGTTCCGCTGCGCGCCAGTCTGAGGGCAATCCTGAGCCTGCCGTTCCATGCGGAGTCGGGTTTCGCGTCGCCGACTCAGCGGTAGGTCTTTCGCTTCATCTCTGTACCGGACTTGTCGTAGGTGCGCCACTCGCCGGTCTTCCTGCCGGCGTTGTACGTACCTTCTTCCTGAAGGTTGCCGTTGTCATGCCAACGGCGCCACGGGCCCTGTTGTTGGCCGCCTTCGAAGATGCCTCGTTGCAGGAGGCCGCCACCTTCGCGATGCCAGACCCACTCTCCCTCGAGCTCGCCCGCCAGGTAGGTGCCCTCGGCCTTGACCCTGCCGTTTCGGAAGTAGAACGTCCACGGCCCGGTCCGCTGGTCGTCGGCGTAGTCGCCCTTACCCGAAAGGGTTCCATCCTTGAAGTGTTCTTCTGCCATGGTGAACTCCTACCTGAGAAACAGTGTCGACCGCAAAGGAGTGTCCGATGCAGGGCCAGTCTGTCGGCGGCGAACGACGGCCTACGCCCGGGCGACTCAGCCCGAGGCGTCAGGCCGCGACCCTGGCGGTGCTGCTGTCGTTCGCGATGTTGATTGTTTCCCTTGATCAGTACATCGTGGTCGTGGCTCTGCCCGACATCGGGCGCGACCTGGGCTATTCGCTCCAGACACTGCAGGTGGTGATCAGCGCCTATGCGGTGGCCTCCAGTGGTTTTCTCCTGTTCGGCGGGCGCGCCGCTGATCTCCTTGGGCGGCGCCGGATCCTGCTGACCGGCCTGGCCTTCTACGCGGTGGCCTCGTTGGTCGGGGGGTTCGCGACGGGGCCGGAGATTCTCCTCGCCGCACGAGCGCTCCAGGGACTAGGTGGCGCACTTGTCTTTCCCACCACGCTGGCGCTGATCAACACGATGTTCGCCGAGGGCAATGAACGCAATCGTGCCCTAGGAGTGTGGGGAGGTGCCGGCGCGGCCGGTCTGGTGATCGGCGTACTGGCTGGTGGTCTGCTCACCAGCGCGTTCGGCTGGGAGTCGGTGTTCTTCGCCAATGTTGCCCTGGCCGGCGTGGTGCTGTTGCTGACGTTGGCGGTGATCGTCCCGGACCAGAAGCGGGACAGGACTCGCAGGTTCGATCTCCCCGGAGCGCTCAGCGTCACCGCGGGCGTCACCCTCGTCGTGTTCGCTCTCGTCCAGGGTCCCGGACTGGGCTGGACGTCACCAGCCATCATCGCGAGCGCGGTGATCGGGCTGGTCCTGGTGGCGGGTTTCACGGTCATCGAACGGCGCAGCCCCGACCCGCTCATGCCGCCTCGGCTGCTGGCCAACCGCAATCTGACCACAGCCGTTTTCATCGCGTTCATGTTCATGGCGACCTTCGGCTCCGTGCTGTACTTCCTGTCCGTCTACTTCCAGGACGTCCTTGGGTACGACGCCCTCGAAACCGGTATCGGGTTTCTGATCCCCACCGCCGTCGTCGTCGCCGGCTCGGCGATGGCCGGGCAGCTGGTCACGCGGTTCGGGCTCAGGCGCACCCTGGTTGCCGCGCTGGCCATCGGCACGCTCGGCGCCGTCCTGCTTGGTCTGACGATCTCGCCGAACGGCTCGTACGTCGCCCTCATCCCCGGCCTGGTGGCACTCAGCGTCGGCGACGGCGTGGTGTTCACGACCATGTTCATCGCCGCCGCGACCGGGGTGCCCGACCGGGATCAGGGCATCGCCTCCGGTATCGCCTCCACTGGCTCGGGTATCGGCGCCGCGGTCGGCCTCGCCCTCCTTGTCCTTGTCGCCACCTCCGGTCTCGACGGCCGCACCGGCGCTGCGCTGCGAACAGCCACCGCGGAGGGGATCAGCGCTGCTCTCTTCGCGGCGGCGGTCGGCATCGCCTTGACCCTCGTCGTCGCTCTGACGCTCCGTTCCGACAGGCCCATCCGTACGCCTCCGCCCCGACAGGGACGCCGGTGTTGAGAGTCCGGATCACAGCTTCCAACGGGGTGCCCGGCGCCAGTCCGGATCGGTCCGCGTCAAGGAAGCATCGATACGGCGGCTGATCTCGCCAAGGATCCGTCAGGGCAGGTTCATCCTTTCCGGCCGTGCGCGTTGAATCAGCGTGGTGACGCTCCTCGTCTCGTGCTCAAGAGAAGGGCAGTTCCGTGACTGACCTGATCTTTGTCGTGGTGACGATCGGGGCATTCGGCGCGGTCGTCTCGGTCCTGTTTCTCTACGCGACGATGCGACCGCAGCACCGGCTGCCGCTCGCCATGGGCATGACACCGGCGCCACCGGACGGAGCGTTCAACACCGCGGTGTCGTTCGTCACGAACACCAACCGGCAATGGTTTTCCGACCCGTACATCTCACCGGCGTACGCCGCGATCCAGGTCGACCGGGTGGCCGAGGAGCGTGGGCTCGGGCAGCAGCAGGTGCGGCAACCGGTGTCGGCACACCGACCAGCAGTCGCTCGGTTTCCTGGGCGAACCCGGGATCAACGTCGTCGCGCTCAACGTCGCTCTCGCCGAAACTACCTGCTGACGCGCCGATCCGGACGCTGGGCGAGTTCGTCGTCGTCGACCAGGGTGAGCATCGGCTTGCCGGGCTCGCACAGCATCGCGACGGTGAAACGGAGCGGGATGTCGTCGCGGTTGTTCCCGTCCTGGTAGTGGATGACGTCGCCTCCCGGCTCCCAGAACGCCTCACCGGCGG
>JBOHED010000214.1:0-4085 GCA_050700915.1 Actinopolymorphaceae bacterium
GTAGGACATGGCAGGACGAAGCTTCCGAAGCGTTGGACAGCTTCATCAACAACAAGGTCGATGACTGCTTCGACGCATTGGAAAGTCGATGCGAAGCTGTCGCCATAGCAATCCGAGCGATGGCCGACGCCCAGGACTCGCTCAACGAGAGCATCGAAGACGCTGAAAACACGAGCGTCGTGGGAGCGATTGCTGGTGCAATTGCCGGTGGCGGGGCAACGCTCATGACGGCTGGTATGGGTTCGGCTGTCGCCGTGGCAATGCTCTCCGCGGTCGTCACGTCGTTCGTCACCTGGACTTACGAGGCCTGGGGAATCTATAAGGAATTTGTCGCGGCGTGTCTGGAAAGCCTTGACAAGCTGGGAGTCACCGTAGAGTCCCATGGCGGTTCAAGTGGCATGTGGCCTCGTCCCTGGGGAGCTGCATAGGATCCTATCCGTCACCTTGCGCAGCCTCTGGAGTGGCTGTTTCAAGTACCCGATAGATCCTCTGCAGATGATATGCGCCGGCATAACATAGCAGGCCGATTGCGACCATGGCGAGGGCACGAGATGGTCTGTCCGTTGTCACTGCGAGAAGCACTGAGAACGCAGCGCAGATGAGAGCAAGGCACGCCAGGATGCGGCTATATCTTCGGCAATCGGTGGCCTTGAGTGTTCCCTTGAATCCTCGACGCAACACCGGCAGGAAAGCGCCATAAGTCATTGCTGAAAGTGCCAGCCCGGCCAGGAAGAGCGCGGAGGTCCATTTCTCGTGTGCGCCGACGACACCGCCGATGAGAATGCCCATCGGGATGATGACCATCAGAGCGAGCCCAAATGGCACGACTGTGCGAATGCCGCCGTAGTAGCTGGGCGAGGCGCCAAGTGGAAACCTGGTAGTGGGCATGACGCTCAGGCTATGGCGCCCCGCTCTGGCTGGGAAGGATCACCGGCCCATGGAGCGGGCTCACGATGTTGGCAGGGCGCGGTGGAGGATGGCCTTTGTGTCGACGCCGCGGGGGAGTGTGCCCAGCGTCGACCCCCGGTCGAATGCCAACCGGGAGGCACAGAAGGCGTCTGCTATTTCCACCGGTGCGTACTCCACGAGCAGGGCACCCTGCAGGACCAGCGCCAGGCGTTCGGCCAACCGGCGGGCCCGGTACTCCGCCTGGTCGAGGTCGGCGAGTGACGTCAGGACGTCCTCGACTGCGCGGGCCAGTCGGGGATCGGCGCTCTGGGCGGAGGCTACCTCGCCCAGCCATGCCTCGAGGGCCGAAGGCTCGCGTTGCAGCGCGCGGAGGACGTCAAGTGCCTGCACCGAACCCGAACCTTCCCAGATCGAGTTCAGCGGCGACTCGCGGAAGAGCAACGGCATCCCCGACTCCTCGACGTAGCCGTTGCCGCCGAGGCACTCCAGCGCCTCGCCCACAACAGTCGGCGCGCGCTTGCAGACGAGGTACTTCGCGGCCGGCAGAGCGATCCGCAGGAACGCCTGAGCGCCCGGGTCCGTGCCAGCGCGGTCCACGGCCGCGGCGAGCCGGAACGCCAGCAGGGTGGCGGCCTCCTGCTCGACAGCGAGGTCGGTGAGCACATTCGCCATGGCCGGCTGGTCGACCAGTGTCGTGCCGAACGTCTGTCGGTGCCGGGCGTGCCAGACAGCCTCGACGACGGCTCGGCGCATGAGGGCCGCCGAGCCGAGTACGCAGTCGAGCCTGGTCGCGGCGACCATCGGGATGATCGTGGCGATCCCGCGTCCCTCCTCGCCGAGCCGCCGCGCCCACGTGGACGCGAACTCCACCTCGGCGGAGGCGTTGGACCGGTTGCCGAGCTTGTCCTTCAGGCGTACCAGCCGGAAGGTGTTGCGGGTGCCGTCGGGCAACACGCGGGGCACGACCAAACAGGTGAGTCCACCAGGCGCCTGCGCCAGCACCAGGAAGACGTCGTTCATGGGTGCCGAACAGAACCACTTGTGCCCGGTGAGGAGGTACTCCCCGGCCGGGCCGAGCGGCTCCGCCGTGGTGGTGTTCGCGCGGACGTCGGAACCGCCCTGCTTCTCGGTCATGGCCATCCCGGCGAGGCAGCCCGCCTTGCCCGTCGGTGGCTTCAGGCCGGGGTCATAGGTCGTCGAGGCGAGCCGGGGGACCCATTCGGCGGCGAGCGCGGGATCAGCCCGGAGCGCGGGTACGGCGGCATAGGTCATCGAGACCGGGCAGCCGTTGCCGGCCTCCGCCAGGCTCCACAGGTAGAAGCCCGCGGCACGGGTGAGATGCGCGGAGGGTTCTTCCGACGTCCACGGCGTCGCGTGCAGGCCCCACCCGACGGCGCTGCCCAGCAACTCGTGCCAGGCAGGATGGAACTCCACCTCGTCGACCCGGTGGCCGTACCGGTCGTGGGTCACGAGCCGTGGTGGGTGGCGGTGGGCGTCGAAGGCCCAGGCCCGCGCCTGTGGTGACCCGGCCAGAGTGCCGATCTCGCGGAGGCGGGACTGCACTCGCCCGGTTTCGGCGTCGGGTGCCCATCGCGTCAGCGCCTCTCCCAGGGTGGCGTCCGAGCCGAGCGCATCGTGGTCCAGGAGGGGCGGCTGGTTGGTCACCGTGTGCGTCTCCGGGTTCCCTCGGCGGACCGGATGGGCAGGCGACACCGAGGTTGCGGGCTGTGGCGCGTCCATGTGGCTACCGTATGCGCATGAGTGCAGGGGCGCGGGGAGCTGGCGCGGCGGGGGAGCGGACCCGGCGGGGATTCCGCGGCTCGTCGGCATGGCGCCTTCTCCGAGGGACGATCGGTGCCTGCCTGCGCTACCGCGTAACCGGGCTGGCGGCGGAGGGGGCGTTCTTCGCGATCCTGTCGTTGCCCCCGCTGGTGTTCGGTCTGGCCGGTTCGATCGGCTACGTCGTCGGTGGATTCGGCCCCGAGACCGTCGAGCTCGTGAAGGCGGAACTGATCGGCATCGCCCGGGGTGCACTCACCGAGCAGAGCGTGCAGAACGTCATCGTGCCCACGCTCGACGCCGTACTCGACGAGGGTCGTGCCGACGTCATCTCCGTCGGCTTCGTCCTCGCCCTCTGGTCCGGTTCGCGGGCGCTGAATGTCCTCATCGACACGATCGCGATCATGCACGGTCTCGGCGGGCGGCGTGGAATCGTCAAGACCCGGGTGCTGTCGTTCTCGCTGTACGTCGTCGCCCTCGGGATGGCGGTCCTCGTCCTTCCCCTGGTGCTCGCCGGGCCGTCAGTCGTCGGCGCGCTCCTCCCGGATCGGCTGGACTTCCTCATGACGGCGTACTGGCCGGCGGTCGTGGTGTCGTCGAGCGCGTTCATCACCGCGCTCTACCATCTGGCGGTCCCCAGGCGGACACCGTGGCTGCACGCCTTCGGCGGCGCCGCGGTCGCGATGGCGCTGTGGATCGCCGGCAGCTTCGCGCTGCGGTGGACCCTGTCGCAGACCATTGGCGGTACGTCGATCTACGGACCCCTCGCGGCGCCGATCGCCGTCCTGCTGTGGCTGTACGTCATCGTGATCTCGTTGCTGATCGGCGCCGCGTTCGGGGCGACCTTCCACCGGTTGTCGTCCAGGCAGCGGCAGCCGGTGAAGACGCGATCCCCCAGGCGGGAGGCAGCACGGTCCCGGCAGTCACCCGAGCACTCGCGCGCGGAGGAGAATGCCCGTCGTGCGGCCGCGGAAGCCGACGGCGCTCAGCCCGGGTCGCCCGCGCCCGCCCTCCCAGGGGAGTCGTCCCGCGACGGCTGAGGCGATCGTGCGCGAGACTACGACGAATGCGCCATTTCGCCGCGATGGAGGTGCCAGAGTTGCTCACCGGAGACATCCGCGCGTTCTCCCGGTCCCACCGATGAACGACGTGCTCACGCTGCGGGCACTCAACCGCGCCACCCTGGAACGGCAGCTGCTGCTCCGGCGATGGCGGATGCCCGCACTCGACGCGGTGGAGCGCGTGGTCGGCCTGCAGGCGCAGGCGCCCTTCCCGCCGTACTACGGGCTGTGGTCACGGCTCGTCGACTTCCGGCCCGAGGAGTTGGCGGACCTGCTCACGACCCGGCAGGTCGTCCGGATCGTGCTGATGCGTTCGACGATCCACCTGGTCTCCGC
>JBOHED010000215.1:0-14474 GCA_050700915.1 Actinopolymorphaceae bacterium
CCGCCGATGAGATGCTGGTGCCTCTCCTCGTCGCCGCGTGAGCGCGGTGCACACAGGCGTGACCATGTCCCGCGCCGCGAGCGGTGTGAGGTAGCCCACCCTTTTCGACCACAAGTCGATCACGGCGTGTCTCGCTCCTCGAGTTTGCAAGGATGGCTCGCCGTGGCCGAACTCGTCTTCTTCACCGGAACGATGGACTGCGGCAAGTCCACCCTCGCGCTCCAGTTGGACTACAACGCGCGGCAACGTGGGCTCGCGGGGCGTCTGTTCACCTGCCATGACAGGGCCGGCCAGGCGACGCTGTCCAGCCGACTCGGACTGACCGTACCGGCGATCGAGGTCAAGGCTGATCTCGACCTGCAGCGCCTGGTGGTGGGGGAGATGACCGCGGGCGCGCGGATCGACTACCTGATCTGCGACGAGGCACAGTTCTATTCGGGTGAGCAGGTCGAGCAGCTCGGCCGCGTCGTCGACGAGTTGAGCGTCGACGTCTATGCGTTCGGCATTTTGACCGACTTCCGGACCCGGCTGTTCGAAGGCAGCCAACGTCTGGTGGAGCTGGCCGACAGAGTGGAGGCCCTGCAGGTGCGGTCCCTCTGCTGGTGCGGCCGGACCGGCACCCACAACGCACGTACCGTCGGCGGCGTCATGGTCACCGAGGGCGAGCAGGTGGTGATCGGCGACACCGACGAGGTGCGGGCGCTCGACCTCGGCTACGAAGTGCTGTGCCGGCGCCACCATCGGCGCAAGGTCACCGCGCAGGTCGGCAGCTCCGGATCGCTGTCGCCCGACGTCCTTCCGTTCGGCTCCAGCACCTGACCCACGACGACCGGGCAGTCTCCTCAGGAGCGCCCGGCGCGTACGCGGGAACGTCAGCTCAGCACTCCCGCAGGAACCGGTCCAGCACCCGCGCCCCGAACCGCAGCCCGTCGACGGGCACGCGTTCGTCGACCCCGTGCGCCATCCCCCGGAACGCGTAGTCGGGCGGCAGCCGCAGCGGCGAGAATCCGTAGCCGGCGATGCCGAGCCGCGCGAACGCCTTCGCGTCGGTGCCGCCACCCATGCAGAACGGTACGACGACCGCCTCGGGGTCCTCGGCCCGCAGTGCGTCGCCCATCGACTGGAACCACGGCGAGTCCACGGGGGCGGAGACGGCCTCGGTGTAGTCGAGCGTCTCCCGGGTGACGTCGGGGCCGAGCAGTTCGTCGACGGTGGCGAGGAACTCCTCCTCGGTGCCGGGCAACGCGCGCCCGTCGAGCCGAGCGTGGGCGGTGCCAGGGATCACGTTGATCTTGTACCCGGCGTCGAGCATGGTCGGCGTGGCCGTGTTGCGGACCGTGCCCGCCGCCAGCAGGCTCGCCCGGCCGAGGCGTTCGAGGGTGCCGTCGATGTCGGTCAGGTCGACGGGGACGTTCAGGGCCGCGCCGGCGTGTTCGAGGTACGCCTGGACCGTCGGCGTGAGGCGTACCGGCCATTCGTGGTCCGCGATCCGGCCGATCGCCTTCGCGAGCTTGACGACCGCGTTGTCGGGGTTCGGCCGCGACCCGTGCCCTGCCCGCCCATGCGCGGTCAGCCGCAGATGGATGGTGCCGCGCTCACCTGCCGCCACTGGGTAGAGGCGTACGCCGTCGACATGGAACGTATGCCCGCCGGACTCGCTGATCGCCGCCGCGCACCCGGCGAACAGGTCGGGGTGGTAATCGACCAGCCAACTCGCGCCGTAGTCGCCGTGCGCCTCCTCGTCGGCGACGAACGCCACCACGATGTCGCGGCGCGGCGCCACGTCCCGGACCGCCCATGACCGCAGCACGGACAGAACCATCGCGCACATGTCCTTCATGTCGATCGCGCCCCGGCCCCAGACGTACCCGTCCTCGATCCGTCCGCTGAACGGCGGCACCGACCACTCACTCGGATCGGCTGGTACGACGTCGAGGTGGGCGTGGACGAGCAGCGCCTCCGCCTCGGGGTCGCGGCCGGCGATCCGGGTGACGACGTTGGCCCGCCGAGGGGCGGACTCGAGGGTCTTCGGTACGTAGCCCGCTGCCGCGAGCGTGTCGGCGACGAACGCGGCTGCCTCCCGCTCACCTTCCGAGTCGCCGGGTCCGCGGTTGGTCGTGTCGAACCGGATGAGCTCGGCGCACAGGTCCTCGACGCCATTGTCGGGGCGGCCGGACGTGGCGGTCGGCGTACTCGCTCGGCTCACGGGGCTCCTTCTCTTCGGCCGAGGGCGGGTCAGGCGAGGGCGGGTCAGGCGAGGGCGGGTTCGGTGAGGGTCAGTCGAGCGGTCCCGGTCCGGGGATCGGATTCCAGTTCGACCTCACTGCCGAGCGGGACCGCGAGCTGCCCGCGGCAGTGCCCGAACCCGAGTTCCTCCACGACGGGGACGCCCAGGTCGCCGAGCCGGTCGGTCAGGACCGCACGGACGTCGTTGGTCTCACCGCACTCGACCCAGGAGCCCAAGGCGATGCCCGCCACGTCGTCGAACCAACCCGCCCGGCGTAGGTGCGTGAGGGAGCGGTCCAGGCGGTACGGCTCCTCGGTGACGTCCTCGAGCAGCGCGACCGCTCCGGCGGGCGGCCGTGCGACCTCGGCAACGCCGACCCCACTCGCGACCAGGCTCAGGTTGCCGCCAACGGCGATGCCGCGGGCGCGCCCGGGCACCAGGGAGGTCGCCTGCGGACTACTGAGCACCAGGCCGGCGTCCGGCTCGAACAGCATCCGCCTCAGGTTGTCCTGGGCGTCCGGGTCGTCGACGAAGGAGGTGCTGCCCACCATCGCCCCGAACACCGTGGAGAGGTGCAGCCGCGACCTGATCGCCTGGTGGAGAGCGGTGATGTCGCTCGACCCGGTGAAGACCTTGGCCGGCGCGGCCGCGATCCTGTCCCAGTCGAGGAGCTCGAGAGTACGCATCGCGCCGTAGCCGCCACGCGCGCAGAACACCGCCACCGTGTCGGGATCGCACCAGGCCCGCGTCAGGTCCTCGGCACGTTGGGCGTCCGTTCCGGCGAGGTAGTCGAAGCTGGGATGGCGAGTGTGTACGTACGTGCCGAGACGGACGTCCAGCCCCCACGCCGACAGGATCGCCACCCCCTTGTCGAGCAGGTCCGGCGCGGGTGGTCCCGCGGGCGCGACCACACTCACCCGGTCCCCGACCCGAAGCCGGCGGGGCCGGGCGTTCGGGCGTCGCCCGTCTTGTCCTGGCATCGATGCCACTCCCTCTCGCCCACCCGTGGACTCCAGAGCAGCCTGCCAGATGCGTACGCACCCGCAGGCGAGCTGGCCCACGGACGGACGCCGGAGCGTCAGGTGTCCGACCGCAGACCGGGGATCAGTCCGACCGGGCCCGCGGGTTGCACGCGACCGGGAGAAGGAGATTTGGGAGACTGCGTACCGTGAGCCCGCTGATCTCAGCCTCTGAGCTGTCCGATGCCCTGCGGTCGGACCGGCCACCGATCGTGCTCGACGTCCGGTGGGCCCTGACCGGGCCACCCGGTCGCAGCCGGTACGACGTGGGACACATTCCCGACGCCCGGTTCGTCGACCTCGACAAGGACCTGTCCGCTCCGCCGGGCGGGTCGGGGCAGGACTACGGCGGCGGCCGGCATCCGTTGCCGGATCCCGCCGCCTTCGCCCACGCCATGCGGCAGTTGGGCGTGTCTGCGGAGCGGCCCGTCGTCGTCTACGGCGAGCAGGACGGCTTCGGGCCCGCGCGTGCCTGGTGGTGCCTGCGCTACTTCGGCCACCCTTCGGTCCGGTTCCTCGACGGCGGTTTCGCCGGGTGGACCGCGGCTGGCCTGCCGGTCGATACGGTGACGCCCGACGTCCCACCCGGCGACTTCGTGGCGCTACCGGGTGGCATGCCGATGCTCGATGCCGACGGTGCCGCGCGGATGGCGCAGGAAGGTGTGCTGCTCGATGCGCGGGCGGGTGAGCGCTACCGTGGCGAGAGCGAGCTGCTCGACCCCGTTGCCGGCCACATTCCAGGTGCCCTGAACGCGCCGACGGACAAGAACGTCGGCCGCACCGGCGAGTTTCTCCCGCCCGACGAACTTCGGAAGCGGTTCGCCGGCATGGGAGTGAGCGAGGCGAGCGCCGTCGGCGTCTACTGCGGATCCGGGGTGAGCGCTGCCCATCAGGTGCTCGCGCTCAGCCTGGCCGGCATCCGCGCGGCGCTGTATGTCGGCTCCTGGTCGGACTGGGTGTCCGACCCGAGCCGCCCCGTCGCGACGGGTACCCAGCCGGATCCGCGGCCGGGCCGACCGTCGTCCGCGCGGATCGCGGAGCACGCGAAGGGAAACGCCGGGGGAGACCGCCGGGGGTGAGCGCCGAACGTACCGCTCTGCTGGCCAGGCTGGCCGGCCTCATCGTGAGCGTCCGCCGCCCGCATCCGGTGCGGGTCGCGATCGACGGGGTGGACGCGGCCGGCAAGACGACCCTGGCCGACGAGATCGCCGAGGTGCTACGGGCGACGCGGCAGCAGGACGTGATCCGCGCGTCGATCGACGGATTCCACCGACCAAGGGCGGCACGCCACCTGCGAGGTGCGCTGTCGCCGCTCGGCTACTACGCGGACTCGTTCGACATGTCGGCCGTACGTACGTTCCTGCTGGATCCGCTCGGGCCTGACGGTGACCTGCGGTATCGCTCCGCGGTCTACGACTACCGGGCCGACCGCCCGGTCGAGACACCGGACGCCCTGGCCGCGCCGGACTCCGTCCTGGTCTTCGACGGCATCTTCCTGCTGCGGCCCGAGCTGCGGCCCGCATGGGACCTCCGCCTCTTCGTCTCGGTCGGCTTCGCCGAGATCCTGCGCCGGGCAGGCCGGCGTGATGCGGACCTGTTCGGGACCGTCGCGCAGGTGCGGCACCGCTACCACGCGCGGTACATCCCCGCCCAGCGGCACTACCTGGCCGCCGAGCGACCGGCGTACGACGCTGACATCGTCGTCTACAACGACGACCCGGCAAGACCGTCCATGCGGACCCGAACCACGTCGCGCTGAGTCCACCCGCTGCGGACGCCTACCTCGAGCACGCCCCAGTCCTCGGGACCGTCACCGGTCCGGCCGCCGAGGACCCTGGCCAGCAGCGTGTCGAACAGCGGCGCGGCCTCGACGGGACGCAGGAGGCCCGCCTCGTGAGTGGACCAACCGCGATCCGCCGCTCCGTCGTACGCCGCGACCAGTGCCGGCCGGGCTACAGCGGGCACGATGAAGCGCGGAGCCTCGAGGGCTCCGAGGGGATCGTCACCATGGCTGCGCCCGCACTCGCAGCCGCGGTTGGCGGCGGGCGCGGCGACAAGGAGATCCGACGCGCGATAGCGCTCCATGGTCACCCGGGTTCCGCGGCAGCGGAACAGGACCAGACCGCCGTCGGGGATCAGGGCGGAGACCTGGATCGGCGTGGGATGGCTGGGTGCCACGATGCGGAGCCCACGCTCGGCGAGCGAATGGGTCCAATCGGCGAAATTCATCACGAACGTCCTCGAATGCTGCGGTTGTCTCTTTCGCTTGCCTGAGAGCCAGGCCGCGGCGCCGATCAGAGGTCGGCAGAAGAATCGCGGAACCTGGTGGTTCAGCGACAACAACAGCAACGAGAAACGCGCGAACGCATGGCGGCCATTGTGCCAGCGGACCTCCCGCCCGACCGCGCAGGGTCCTCATTTCGGCGACGACTATCGCCCGCCCGCAGTACGCCCGAGGAAGCACTGTTGCGTGACGGCCTAGTCCTTGGCCTCCCGGCCACCACCGAACAGGATGTCGTCCCAGCTGGGAACCGAACCCCGTCGGCCGCTGGAGCGGGCACGCTTGCGCCGCGCGTCGGCCGTCGAGCGGGCCCGGCGAGGTGCCGGCTTGGGTTCGTCGCCGTTGGACCGCTCGGCGGCGGGGTCCGCAGCCGGCTCGGCAACGGACGGGACGGTCTCGTCGACGCGCTCCACCGCGGGGGGGTCATCGAGGTCGGGCACCTCGTCCGGTGCGAGCTCGCCCGGATCCGGCGGGGCGATCGTCGCCTGGCCGGCGTCCTGGCGGTGCGGGCCGCTCGAGCCGCGCCCGGACTGGGGTATCGGCGCCGGCCCGCGGCCGGCCAGTGTCTGCGAGAAGTCGATGGTGTCTTCGGTCTCGGGAAGCTCCGCGGCCGGGTCTGACCGGCCGGTGTCTGTGCCAGACGAGGGAACGGGTGCCAGCCGGAGCCGGTGCCCGTCACGGGACCGGCCCGTCGATCGCTGCCGGTCCTCGTCATCGGTCGATGCTCCGAACCCGGGCGCCAACTCAGGCGTCAGGCCTGGCACGGGCTGGGTGGCCTCCCCGAGGAGGGCGCGCGCGATGTCATCGGCCGACGTGACGATCCGGCCGATTGGGTCGTACCGGAACGTCGCCTTGTGGTCGGTACCGCCGAGGCCGAACGACACGGCCACCACCCAGCGTCCCTCATTGCTCCGCCATGCATCCCAGTTGGCGTGATCGCGTCCCACCTGCAACTCGTCGAGTCGCTTGCCGACGGCCTCGTCGAGGATCTGGCCCGGCCCGTCACGGCCGTTACGGCGGAGGGCACACCGACGGGCCTGCTCGGCGATGTACTCGCGCTCGGCAAGCACCGGGCCTGCGTAGCGCAGGATGCGTTCGATCGGCACGTCTGCCGCCGCGGCGATGTCCTCCGAGGACTCGCCGGCCCGCAGCCTGGCCTGGATCTCCTTGGGACGAAGCCGGCTCTGCCGCTCCAGCGGCAGTGCACCTTGCCGGGCCCGATCACTCACCACTGCTCCCCGTAGTCGATCGTCGACGCGGAGCGCGAACTCCTCGCCAGAGCGCTCGTGAGTCAGGACCAGATGGGTGCCGTCATCGCTGAGACGTACCAGCCTGACGTCGCGCATCGTCTCCGCCTCCCCACTTCTCGAGCCCGTCTAGTCTCTCCTGGCTCGGGAGGGCAACGCCAGGCAGCGCGCCGTGGACATCGGAGGTCCTTGGGCAGGCTTTGGATTGATCAGGCCGTGGATTGGGCAAGGCTAGCGTCTTCCGGTGTCCGAACACGCGGGCCCGGCGCCCGACCAGCGAGAGTGATCAGCGCTGTGACGGCGCCGGCGACGAGGGGGACGAAGAATCCGGCTCGTCCGCCGAAGGCGTCGACGACCACTCCGACGATCGCCGCGCCCGCCGCGATGCCGGCCGCCAACCCGGTGTGCGTCCATGCCATGCCTTCGGTCAGTCGCGACGCGGGCACCGTGCGTTCGATCACCGTCATCATCGCGACGAGGGTCGGCGAGATCGCGAACCCGGCGAGGAACATGACGACGCCGAGGACGCCGAGATGACCGATGAACGGCATCGGGACCAGCGTGGCGGCCAGCACCGCCGCACTCACCCGGAGCCGGACGTGGGGAGGCGTGCGCAGCCGAAGCGTGCCGATGACGAGCGCGGCGAGCATGCTTCCCGTCGCCCAGACCCCGAGCAGCACGCCGGACAGCGCGCGCTGGCCGTCCTCCGACGCGACAGCCACCACCACCACCTCGGCACTGCCGAAGAGGACGCCGAGCCCGGCGCTCGCCGCGACGAGTGGGCCGAGACTCGACCATCCCAGAGCCGGCTTCTTCCCGTGCCCGGTCCGGATGGGGTGTGCGGGAGGTTCGGTGCGCCGCTGCGCCGCGAACAGCAGAGCGCCCGAGAGACCGGCGAGCACAGCGGCGACGAGACCGGCCGCCGGGCTGACCGCCGTGGCGAGGAGGGTGATGAGCGGCGGGCCGATCATGAAGACCAGCTCGTCGATCAACGCCTCGAGCGCGAACGCGGTGTGCAGCTCCGGCCGGCCCTCCAGCAGGTGCGTCCAGCGGGCCCGGACGAACGAACCGATGACCGGCCCGGTGGCCCCACCCACGGCGGCGAGGACCTGCGGCACCGGCGAGTGGACACCTGCCTGCACGGCCACGATGACACCACCCATCGACACCGCGTTGAGGACCGCGAGCGGCGGGATGATCCGGCCCTGACCGTAGCGGTCCACCAGCCGCGCCTGCAGGGGGGCGGTGGCCGCCGCGCCGACGATGCAGGCTGCCGCGACGGAACCGGCGAGGCCGTACGAACCCGTCGCCGCGGACACGAGCAGCACCAGCCCGATGCCGGTCATCGACATCGGGAGCCGCGCGTACCACCCGATCGCCGAGAAGGCGAGACTGCCGGGGAGGCTCAGGATCGTCCGGTAGGGCGTGAACATGTGACCAGTACTCGCAACTGTGCTCGATGGCGGCGGGTGTGGAATGGGCGATTTCGTTCACCCTAACGACGGGCACCGACAGCTTGCCTGGGAATATCGGGCGCATGGCCGCCGAACCGTTCGATGCTCTCCTGCTGGTGTCCTTCGGAGGTCCGGAGAAGCCTGCCGACGTCCTGCCGTTCCTCGAGAACGTCACGCGTGGTCGGGGCATTCCGCGCGAACGCCTCATCGAGGTGGGTAGGCACTACGACCTGCTCGGTGGCCGGAGTCCGATCAACGACCAGTGCAGGGCGTTGGTGCAGGCTCTGGTGGACGACTTCTCCGTGCACGGGCTCGACCTGCCCGTGTTCTGGGGCAACCGCAACTGGGATCCGTACCTCGTCGACGCCGTGCGTGCACTCCGCGACGCGGGCGCCCGCCGGGTGCTGTGCCTGCTGACCAGTGCCTACGCGTCGTACTCCGGTTGTCGGCAGTATCGCGAGAATCTCGCCGCCGCTCTCGCGGAGGTAGGTGAGGGTGCGCCCGCGTTGACCCGACTTCCGCACTACTTCAACCGGCCAGGCTTCGTCGCGCCGTTCGTCGACGGTACGCAGGAGGCGCTGACGCGACTGCCCGACGGCTCCCGCGTCGTGTTCGTCACGCACTCGATCCCCGAGGCGATGAACGACACCAGCGGCCCACACGGAGGCCGCTACGTCGCCGAGCACCGCGACGTGTCCGCCGTGGTCGCGGCCCAGGTGGGCCAGGGTCTTGGTAGGTCCGTCGACTGGGACCTCGTCTACTGCAGCCGGTCGGGGCCGCCTGGCATGGCCTGGCTCGAGCCCGACATCAACGACCATCTGGTTGCGCTGGCCGACAAGGGCGTGCCTGGCGTCGCCGTCGTACCCATCGGGTTCGTTTCCGACCATATGGAAGTGATGTACGACCTCGACACCGAGGCGAAGGCGACCGCCGAGCGTCTTGGCCTGGCCTTCGCCCGCGTCCCCACACCGGGGGTCGACCGGCGCTTCGTCGCGATGGTGCGTGAGCTCGTGCTCGAGCGGATCGTGCTGGCGCGCGGGGGCATCTCCACACCGCCGGTCTCCGCCGTGGAGGGCCACCTCGGGCCGACGTGGGGCGACTGTCCGGCGGGATGTTGTGCCAACCCTCGTGGTCCGCGCGCGGCCGCCTGCGGGGCAGACTGAGGATTTCTCAAGCCGGTGGTCGGCGGCGAAATCGACATCTGACAATGGGTCGCTACCATGACGTGGATATGGCCTGGCATGACGACGTGACAGCCATGCCGTGGATATGGTTGGGCCCTTTCCCTTGCCAGCGTTCGGCTGGCAGAGTGTTCGACTGAATTGATTGACAGACCGCAGCCGCTGCGGAGTGTGGACACGTGACCCAGACATTTCCCACAGATCTTGGAGCACTTCCTTGTGAAGTGACGACATTTGTCGGTCGTCGGCAGGCGGTGGCTGACGTCAAGCGTGCCTTGTCAACGGCACGACTGGTGACGTTGACCGGGTTTGGCGGGGTCGGCAAGTCCCGCCTGGCAATGCGGGTCGGGCGTGAGCTGCGGCGTGCCTTTCCCGATGGTGCATGTCTGATCGAGTTGGCGAAACTCAGGGATCCGTTTCTCGTCGGTCAGGCCGTCGCGGCCGCACTCGATATCCGCGACCAGTCCGTTCGCGACATCGAGTCGGTTCTGTTGCGCTATCTCTCAGATAAACGAATGCTCCTCATTCTGGACAACTGCGAGCATGTGTTGGACGGTTGCAGTCGCCTGGTGACCGGGCTTTTGTCGGCTGCTCCGAAACTGCGAATACTGGCGACGAGTCGGGAATCTCTCAGCATTTTCGGAGAACACACCTGGCCGGTTCCACCCCTGACATTTCCGGTCGACGCCGCGGACGGGTTACCCGCGCGTCGGCACGAGGCGCTGGTGCTCTTCGCGGATCGCGCCGCCGCGGTTGCACCGGGTTTCGTCGTCGACGGCGACAACGAGGCCACCGTGGCGCGGCTCTGTCAGCGACTGGACGGTGTACCGCTCGCCATCGAACTCGCGGCCGTACGCATGCGGATGTTGTCGGTGGAGCAGATCCTCGCCAGATTGGAGGATCGCTTCCGGCTCCTCACCGACGGCCATCACGACGGACCGGGGCGGCACAGATCTCTGCGTGCGGCGGTCGAGTGGAGCTTCGACCTCTGCAGCGAGACCGAACGGCTGGTGTGGGCGCGGTGTTCGGTGTTCGCCGGTGGGTTCGACCTGGACGCGGTGGAGGACGTCTGTTCGGGTGACGGGCTCGCCGAGGAGGACGTCTTCGCGGGCGTGACCGGTCTCGTGGACAAGTCCATCCTCACCTGTGACCGCAGTGGCCGGTCGGCTCGGTACCGGATGCTGGAGACGATCCGGCGCTACGGCCAGGAGCGGCTCGTCGCGACCAGCGGGGAGGCCACGACCCGGCGCCGCCATCGCGACTACTTCCTGCGGCTGGCCGAACAGTCCGACGCCGATTCGTGCGGGCCGGGCCAGGGAGAGTGGATGGCGCGGCTGCGGACCGTCCGACCGGACATCTGGGCCGCCCTGGACTACTGCCTCACCGAGCCGGGGGAGGCGCGGACCGGGTTGCGGATGGCGTCGGCGCTGTGGTTCTACTGGATCACCTGTGGTGTCGTCCGCGATGGTCGGCACTGGCTGGACCGGGCGCTGGCCCTCGACGTCCACCCCAGTGACGAACGGGCCCGCGGGTTGTGGGTCACCGGGTGGATCGCCAGCCTGCAGGGCGACAGCGCAGTGAGTCTCCGGCTGCTCCGGGAGTGTCGAGACCTCGCCCGGCAGCTTGGCAACGAGGCCGTCGTGACCTACGCGACCCAGTTCCTCGGCGAAGCCGAGACCTTCGCCAACAACCTCGACCACGCCGTGCCCTTGCTCGATGACGCACTGTCCCGGCACCGCGAGGTGAACAACTGGACGGCGCCGGGACTGCTGGTCTTCGGCCAACGCGCACGGGCCGCCTTCCTGCACGGCGAGGTCGGCCGTGCCGTGGCTTGGCTCACCGACGGGATGGACCTCTGCAGGTCGCTCCAGGAGCGCTGGACTCTCTCGTGTACGGAGTGGAATCTCAGCGTCACCTGGTGGGCGGCGGGTGACGCGCGCAAGACCGCGACCTACGCGCGTGACGCGCTGCTGAAGAAGGCGGAGCTCGACGACCAGTTCGGCATCCCCTTCTGTCTCGAGGTTCTGGCGTGGGTCGCCGCCGCGGAATCCGACCCACGCCGGGCAGCCGTGCTCTTCGGTGGCGTACGCATGATGTGGGAACGGATCGGCCGCCCCCTCTTCGGTTTCACCACGTTGCTCGACTGGAGCGCGGAGGCGAGGGAGCGTAGCCGCACGATCCTCGGCGAGGACGCCTTCGCCGCGGCCGAGCAGCACGGGTGCGCGACCCTTCAGCAGGACCTGATCGCGTTCGCACTGAGCGAGGGGGCCGACGTCCCGGCGGCTGGTCCGGCCGCCACGCCCGTGCTGCCGGCCGGGCGGGGCTCGGCATCCGTACACCTTCCCGCGTCCAGGCTTCCTGCGGACTCCCGGCGGTCGGCGGAGCCGGGCAGTTCCGGAGAGTCCAGGCGTTCCAGAGAGTCGGGGCGTACGGGAGAGTCCAGGCGGATCGCCGACGACTCCCACGTCCTCACCAGACGCGAACGCGAGGTGGCCGCACTCGTCGCCGAGGGGATGACGAACAAGGAGATCGCGTCTCGCCTGGTCATCTCCCGACGCACGGCCGAGACGCACATCGAGAACATCCTCACCAAGTTCGGGTTCACCTGTCGCGCCCAGATCGCGGCGTGGGCGGCACGTACCTCCGAGCCGGCCTGACGGTCCCGACTCCCTCCGGCATCGCAGGCCCCGGTCCCGCCAGCGGTCGGTCGGAGGACGTCCGGAGCGGGGGACATTAGGCTCTCGATCATGACTGCGGAGACGACGCCCGAGCCGACAGCCGGCGCCGATCAGGAACCACCGCGCGAGCCGGCGACACCGTTCCACGACCTCGACCACTATGTCGCGCTGCGGCGGATGACAGCCATGTCGCTGGCCCCAGGCGGTGACCAGCTGGTGGCGGTGGTCCAGCAGCTCGCGCCGGACAAGAAGACCTACCTCAGCGCGCTGTGGCGGATCGATCCGCGCGGTGAGTGGCCGGCCCGGCGGCTGACGCGGGGTGCCAGCGGAGAGACGAGCCCCGCGTTCCTTCCCGACGGTTCCCTGCTGTTCGTCGCCAAGCGGCCGTTCGCCGAGGGCAAGGACTCCGGCGACTCCACCGAGGAGAAGGCCGCCCTCTGGCACCTTCCGGCCACCGGTGGTGAGGCACGGGCGGTGGCGACCCGGCCGGGTGGGATCGGCGGCGTCAGGGTCGCGCGTGCTACCGGCACCCTGGTCGTGTCCGCTGCCACGATGCCGGGCGCGAAGACTCCGGACGACGACGCCGGACGCCGGAAGGAACGCAAGGACCATGCGGTCGCGGCGATCCTGCACGAGGGTTACCCGATCCGGTACTGGGACCACGATCTCGGCCCCGACGAGGTACGCCTGTTCGTCGCCGAGCGTCCCTTGGCCGGGGACGCGGAGACGGACGAGCCGGTCGAGTTCCGCGACCTCACCCCGGAACCTGGCCGCGCGCTCGACGAGGCCGGTTACGACGTCAGCCCCGACGGCCGCGCCATCGTGACGAACTGGGGCGTACGCCTTCCCCAGGGCGACCTCCGCAGGGAGCTCGTGGCGATCGACACGACGACGGGAGAGCGCCGGGTGCTCGGCGGCGATCCGGCGTACGAGTACAGCGAGCCGCGGATCTCGCCCGACGGCGGGTGGGTGGCATGCGTACGTCAGCTGCGCAGCACGACCGAGGCGCCACCGGACAAGACCCTCTGGCTCGTGCCCCTCGCCGGAGGGGCCGGCCGCGACCTGACGCCACAGCTCGACCTGTGGCCTACCGGGCCGCAATGGTCACCTGACGGGGGCACGCTCTACTTCGTCGCCGACGAGCTCGGCCTGGCTCCGGTGTTCGCGCTCGACGTCGAGACCGGTGATCTCCGCCGCCTCGCCGCCGACGCTGCCTACACGGACCTGTCTCCCGCGCCGGACGGGCGGTCGCTCTATGCGCTGCGTACCTCCATCGACGCGCCGCTCGCGCCGGTGCGTCTGGCGGTGGACGCCGAATACCAGACACCGGTGATGCTGCGCGGGCCGGACGAGGCGCCGGTGGTTCCGGGTCGCGTGAGCAAAGTCACGGCCGAGGCGGCCGACGGTACGCCGCTGCATGCCTGGCTGGTGCTTCCGGACGGCGCGTCGAGCGACACACCGGCCCCGTTGTTGCTGTGGATCCACGGCGGCCCGCTCGGCTCCTGGAACGCCTGGAGCTGGCGGTGGAGCCCCTGGCTGATGGCCGCCCGCGGCTATGCCGTGCTGCTGCCGGACCCTGCCCTCTCGACCGGATACGGACTCGAGTTCATCAAGCGGGGTTGGGGACGCTGGGGTGCCGAACCTTTCACCGACCTGATGAGCGTCACCGACGCCGCCTGCACCCGGGAAGACATCGACGAGCACACGACTGCGGCGATGGGTGGCTCGTTCGGCGGCTACATGGCCAATTGGGTGGCCGGACACACCGACCGGTTCAAGGCGATCGTGACGCACGCGAGCCTGTGGGCGCTGGACCAGTTCGGCCCGACGACCGACCTCGCGTCGTACTGGTACCGCGAGCTGACGCCCGAGCGTGCCCTCGCCAACTCGCCGCACCTGTTCGCGGACCGGATCCGTACGCCGATGCTGGTCATCCACGGCGATCGCGACTACCGCGTGCCGATCGGCGAGGCGTTGCGGCTGTGGTGGGAGCTGTCGTATCGGCACGAGGGCGAGCCCGACGACTTCCCGCACCGCTTCCTCTACTTCCCGGACGAGAACCACTGGGTGCTCACGCCCCCACACGCGAAGGTGTGGTACGAATCGGTCCTCGCGTTCCTCGCCTGGCATGTCCACGAGGGAGCTTGGGCGCGACCGGACCTGGTCTGAACCCGCGGCCAGAACCGGGCATTCGCGATATAGCTGTCAATTCAGGGCCTTCATTGCGCGAAACGGGTTGCATCAAGCGAAGACTGCGCACATTTCAGCAAAAAAATCGGGTTACATCTTGTTGGATGTGGTTCCGTTCAGCCCTCCTGAAGGTATAGCTTCCGGGCAGTCAAACTCCGTCTCGTACCGTGCGAGGCGGAGTCCCTGTGACCTGACTT
>JBOHED010000216.1:0-8084 GCA_050700915.1 Actinopolymorphaceae bacterium
GCTCACCGGCTGCTGCGGCCCGGGCCTGACGTCAGTCTCGACGAGGCCCAGCAGGTAGTCGCGGACCTTCGTGAGTTCGCCCGCAAGGCGGAGGGGCACGTACGCTCCTACACCGGCCTGCACGCCAGCGGCGCCCGGGCGCCCGTCGTCGTGGTCGACCGGGTGGGCTGGGTCCAGGCGAACGTCGATGCGTTCCGGCAGGTCCTCGAACCTCTCGTCGAGAAGGTCAAGGAACGCCGGGGCGACGCCACGGGCGGGATGATGGGCTCGTTCGGCTCCCGGGTGACCGGTGTCGAGGCCGGCGCGCTGCTCGCGTTCCTGTCCAGCAAGGTCCTGGGCCAGTTCGATCCGTTCTGGTCCGACGACGCGGCGGGCGCGGTTCCGGCGCCCCGGACCAGCTCCGACGGAGCCGCGGCACCTGGCTCGACCGGCGGGGCGACCGACGGCTTCAGGACCGACGCCGGCTCCGGTACGGCGTCCGGCAACGGCGACCTCGTACCCAGCCTGGCGCCCGCGGGCCGGTTGCTGCTCGTCGCACCCAACGTCGTCCACATCGAACGCGACCTGGGCGTCGACCCGCACGACTTCCGGCTGTGGGTCTGCCTGCACGAGGAGACGCACCGGGTGCAGTTCACCGCTGTTCCCTGGTTGCGGGACCACCTGCGGAGCGAGATCCGCGGGTTCCTCGAACACACCGACCTCGACCCGGGCGCGATGTTCTCCCAGCTCCGCCAGGGCGTTGAGCAACTCGGCCGGATCGCCCGCGGCGGCGGTGACGAGGTGTCGTTCATCGACATCGTCCAGACACCTGCCCAGCGGGAGATCATCGACCGGGTGACCGCGGTGATGTCGCTGCTCGAGGGCCACGCCGACGTCGTGATGGACGGCGTAGGTCCGGACGTCATTCCGTCGGTCTCCGTGATCCGCGAACGGTTCCAGCAGCGGCGCGGCGGTGGCACCTGGCTCGACCAGTTCCTCAAGCGGGTCCTGGGTCTGGACGCCAAGCTGCGGCAGTACCGCGACGGCGCCGCATTCGTCCGCGCGGTCGTGTCGTCGGTCGGTCAGGACACCTTCAACCAGGTCTGGGAGTCGCCGACCCATCTGCCCAGCAAGGCGGAGATCGCCGACCCCGACGCGTGGGTACGCCGCATGCGTGGCACGTCCTAGGTCACCCCGGACGCCGTGACCCACAACGCCGTGACCGACAGCCCCGTGACCCACAACGCCGTGACCGAGGTGCTGCCAGCACGAGTCCACGGTCGGCGGTGATGGGTCCCCACCCGGCCGTCGCGGCCGTACGCCTGGCGGTCCGGCGGTCGCTCAGCGATCTCGACCCGGGGGCACTCGTCCTGGTGGCCGGCTCGGGTGGTGCCGACTCGACCGCGCTCGCGGCCGCGACGGCGTTCGAGGCGCGTCGGGGCGGGTGGCGGGTGGGCGGGGTCACGGTCGACCACGGCCTGCAGTCCGGCTCGGCCGAGCGCGCCCTCGGTGTCGCAGACCAGCTGCGTTCCCTCGGACTGGACCCTTTGGAGGTCGCGACGGTACAGGTCGAGGGCTCCGGAGGTCCCGAGGCCGCCGCCCGCCGGGCCCGCTACACCGCACTCGGCGAGACGGCGACCCGGCTCGCCGCAGCAGCCGTCCTGCTGGGGCACACCCGCGACGACCAGGCCGAGACCGTCCTCCTGGGGTTGGCCCGCGGCTCCGGCGCCCGGTCCCTCGCCGGCATGTCGTCCGCCGGGTCGCTGGGTTCTGTTCCGTACCGCCGTCCCCTGCTGGGCCTCGACCGGGACGTGACCCGCGCCGCGTGTGCCGCCGAGGGACTCAGGATCTGGGACGACCCGCACAACGCCGACCCGGCGTACGCCAGGGTCCGGGTCCGGCACGCCATCCTCCCGGTGCTGGAACGCGAGCTCGGTCCTGGCATCGCGGCCGCCCTCGCCCGCACCGCCGACCTGCTCCGCGACGACGCGAACGCCCTCGACGCGTGGGCCGACCGGGCGTACGCCGAATGCGTGACAGACGGCTCGACGCAGACGGTCGCGCTGCACGTCGACCGGCTGGGGGTGCTGCCGGCGGCCGTCCGGCGGCGGGTCCTCCACCGGGCCGGGCTCCGCGCCGGCTGCCCCGGCACGGACCTGTTCGCGAGCCATGTCGCCGCGGTCGAGGCGCTGGTCGTCGACTGGCACGGCCAGGCCGGGGTCGACCTGCCGGGTGGCGTCCGTGCGCACCGTCGTACCGGCGTGCTGTGCTTCACCACCGAAACCTTGCCCGGCAAATGACCACGCTGAGCATGCCTGTCGTACCCGGAACATGCATGTACGCCTGGTTGACGTACCGCAGGCATGCTCAGCGTGGTCATTTTGCGGATCAGCCGCCCGCCGCCGCGACGCAGATCGGACCCGGGCCGGGCTGGTCGTCAGGTCCGAAGCCTCCTGTGGCACGCTGGCCATCGCACGAAGGTTCCAGGCGCCAACAGCGGTACCACGACCTGGCCGCGTGCCGTCGCTCGCACCCCGTCCGTTCGACACTTGCCGGAGACCCCACGTGGATCCCGACCAGATCGACCACGATCTCAAGGCCGTCCTGCTCCCCGAGGACCAGATCCAGGCCAAAGTCCGCGAGCTCGCCGCCGCGGTCGAACGCGACTACGCGGGACAGGACCTGCTTCTGGTCGGCGTACTCAAAGGTGCAGTCATGGTGATGGCCGACTTCGCCCGCGCGCTCGACCGCCACGTGGAGATGGACTGGGTGGCGTACTCCTCCTATGGCTCGGGTACCGAGTCGTCCGGGGTCGTACGCATCCTCAAGGACCTCGACACCGACATCACCGGCCGCAACGTGCTGATCGTCGAGGACATCATCGACACCGGTCTCACGCTGTCCTGGCTGGTCACGAACCTGCGGTCCCGCGGTCCCGCGTCGGTGGAGATCTGCACACTCCTGCGCAAACCGGAGGCGGTGAAGATGTCGGTCTCGGTGAAGTACGTCGGGTTCGACATACCGGACGAGTTCGTGGTCGGTTATGGCCTCGATCACAACGAGAAGTACCGCAATCTGCGATGTGTCGGTACTCTCGCGCCGCACGTCTACACCCACGTGTGACGAGACCCGGTCATCGCTGGCGGTGATCATGGGGATCGAGCCGTGCCCAGGTGGGGAAACTACCTGTCGGGGCATGCTCGGGCATCCCAAATGGGCGTGCTGAAACGGCCTGTCCGGAGCCGCTGGGAACACCCGCCCTCGGCTGCAACGTTCGCATGATGTGAGAGGAGAACTTCGAGTACGCCGCTGCCGCACCGGCAATAAGCCCGGTGTACCGTCATACTCTCCCCACGCCGTGGGGCGAGTGTGATGCGGTGATCGCTCGACCGATCGATGTCGTTCCAGAACACCGCAGCGCCTACTCGGCGTTTCTGGGTGGATGACCTAGCAGGAGGGACGGGGCTCGCGGAGTCCCGGGAGTATGGACCTTAAGCGCTTCTTCCGTGGGCCGATCTTCTGGATCGCGATACTCATCATCGTGATCCTGTTCATCGGCGACCTCGTGACCCGTTCCGGCGGCTTCCAACAGGAAGACACCTACAAGGTGGTCGACCAGATCCGGTCCGACAAGGTCGCCTCGGCCGTGATCGTCGGCGGTACCGACCAGGAGATCAGGGTCACCACCAAGAGCGGCGAGAAGCTGAAGGCCGCGTGGGTCGACGGCCAGGACCTCGAACTGCAGAAGCTGCTGCAGCAGAAGGCCGACCAGAAGAAACTCACCGAGGGCTACAACGTCGAGATCTCCCGGCCGAGTCTGCTCGGGTCCCTCATCTCCACCCTGTTGCCGTTCATCCTCATCGCCCTACTGTTCCTGTTCCTGATGAACCAGTTCCAGGGCGGCGGCAGCCGGGTGATGAACTTCGGCAAGTCCAAGGCCAAGCTGATCAGCAAGGACACCCCGAAGTCGACGTTCGCCGACGTCGCGGGTTGTGACGAGGCGATCGAGGAGCTCGGGGAGATCAAGGAGTTCCTCCAGGAGCCGGCGAAGTTCCAGGCCGTGGGGGCGAAGATTCCCAAGGGCGTTCTTCTGTACGGCCCACCCGGCACCGGCAAGACACTGCTCGCGCGTGCGGTGGCCGGCGAGGCCGGTGTCCCCTTCTACTCGATCTCCGGCTCCGACTTCGTCGAGATGTTCGTCGGCGTGGGCGCATCAAGGGTCCGCGACCTGTTCGAGCAGGCCAAGGCCAACGCCCCGGCGATCGTCTTCATCGACGAGATCGACGCCGTTGGCCGGCACCGTGGCGCGGGTCTCGGCGGCGGCCACGACGAGCGCGAGCAGACTCTGAACCAGCTGCTGGTCGAGATGGACGGCTTCGACGTACGCGGCGGCGTGATCCTGATCGCGGCCACCAACCGACCCGACATCCTCGACCCTGCCCTGCTGCGGCCGGGCCGGTTCGACCGGCAGATCAGCGTCGAGGCGCCCGACCTGATCGGCCGGCACAAGATCCTCCAGGTGCATGCCCGCGGCAAGCCCGTCGAGTCGGACGTGGACCTGCTCGCCGTCGCCCGTCGTACTCCCGGGTTCTCCGGTGCCGACCTCGCGAACGTGCTGAACGAGGCGGCCCTGCTCACCGCTCGGCAGAACAAGAAGCTCGTCGACGACGAGTCCCTCGACGAGGCAATCGACCGGGTCATCGCCGGACCGCAGAAGCGCACCCGGCTGATGAGCGACAAAGAGAAGAAGATCACCGCCTACCACGAAGGCGGACATGCCCTGGTCGCCACGGCCCTGCCCGGCAACGACCCGGTGCACAAGGTCACGATCCTGCCGCGTGGGCGGGCCCTCGGTTACACGATGGCGCTGCCCGACGAGGACAAATACAGCACCACGCGCTCGGAGATGCTCGACAAGCTCGCCTTCATGATGGGCGGCCGGGCCGCGGAGGAGCTGGTCTTCCACGACCCGACGACCGGCGCGGCCAACGACATCGAGAAGGCGACCGGGCTGGCCCGGGCGATGGTCACGCAGTACGGCATGACCGAACGCCTCGGCGCGATCAAGTTCGGCGACAGCAATTCCGAACCGTTCCTCGGTCGCGAGCTCGGTCACCAGCGGAACTACTCCGAAGAGGTGGCTGCCCTCGTCGACGAGGAGGTCCGCCGGCTGGTGGATGCGGCACACCAGGAGGCGTTCGACGTCCTGGCCGAGAACCGCGACGTCCTCGACAACCTCGTCCTCGAACTCCTCGAGCACGAGACGCTCGACAAGCAGGAGCTCGCGCGGGTCTTCGAAACCATCCGCCGGCGGTCGATCCGCCCGGCCTGGACCGGCTCGCCGACCAGGCGGCCGTCTGAGGTTCCACCGGTCGAGACGCCCAAGGCGGCCTTGTCGCCCAACGGGCAAGGCCCGGAGGGTGGTCTCGTGATCGGTCCCGCTCCCGAGGGCGAGCCCGACGTCCAGGAAGGGCGTACCGGCACACCTCCGGGAGAGCCGGGACCGGCGGCCGGACCCGCGTGACGGGCGTGCCGCCGTTCGACCACGAACGTGCTGAGCGCGCGGTCCGTGAGCTGCTCCTCGCCATCGGCGAGAACCCCGATCGCGAGGGGCTGAAGGACACGCCGGCCAGGGTGGCGCGCACCTATGCGGAGATGTTCGCCGGCCTCCGGATGACCGCGTCCGGCGTACTCACGACGACCTTCGACATCGGGCACGACGAGATGGTGCTCGTCAAGGGCATCGAGGTCTGGTCGGTGTGCGAGCACCACCTGGTCCCGTTCACCGGGTCGGCGCACGTCGGTTACATCCCCAACGACAGGGGAGAGATCACCGGCCTGTCCAAGCTTGCCCGGCTCGTGGACGTCTACGCCAAGCGGCCGCAGGTGCAGGAGCGGTTGACCAGCCAGATCGCCGACGCGCTCGCCGAGAACCTCCAGCCGCGTGGCGTGATCGTGGTGATCGAGTGCGAGCACCTTTGCATGACCATGCGGGGAGTACGCAAGCCGGGCGCGAAGACGGTCACGTCTGCAGTCCGCGGGCAGTTGCGGGAGGCCGCGACCCGGGCGGAGGCCATGAGCCTCATCATCGGCGGCTGACTCGGGCCCGAAACAACGGATCGGCGGCGTTCTCGTGAGGAGAACGCCGCCGAGGCGCCTGCTTCAGATTCGGTGATGGGTGCGAACCCTCACCCGGGCGAACCTCGAGGGTTTGCCGGACTGCGGGGTCAGAGGCCGACGGGAACGTTCGGCATGTGAACCCAGAGCTGACGCTGGTGAACGTACTGACGGTCGGGCAGTTCCTCGAGTAGTACGACGAGCTCTGCGCGAGCGCCTTGCGCTCGTGCGGCGCTCACCAGCTGTCCGCGCGACGCCGGTCCTACGGCGAATGCGTCATCGAGGACATCAAGGATTTCGACGCGAGTGACGGGCTCAGCGGGCGCGACAACGACCGTGGGGGAATCGGCGATGTCGACGGCAGCGGTGCTCATGACGCTCCTTTCAGCGGACGGCGGCCCGACCGGTCGGGTAGGGCCGGCGGCCTTGGATGAGCTGGGTGGCCCCATCCCCACAAAGGTCAACGCTCGACCCACGCACAGGCTACGGCTCTTCTCAGGTAATTGCGGGAACTTGGGGTGAACCATCCGAGAAAGCCATCGGATCAGCCAAAACGGCCGAATTCCTTGGGCTGCGTACGATTGCCCTCGGCCTGCCGCGTGGGAGGAAGCCTCTGATGGGTTCATTCGATGTGCCGCTGGACGACGAACGCACCCAACTCGATGCGTTCATCGAGGAATATCGCAGTGCCATCGAGCTGACGCTCGACTGTCTCACCGAGGAACAGGCCCGCCGCCAGCTCGTCTCGTCGGCGACGACGCTGCTCGGGCTGCTCAAGCACGTCACGTGGATGCAGCGGGTGTGGTTCGAGGAGTGCGTCGGCGGCACGTCCCGCCGGGACCTGGGCCTGGTACAGAGTCCGGATGAATCCTTCCGGCTCTCCGACGACGACACCAGAGCCTCGGTCACGGCAGCCCACCGGGAAGCCTGCGCCACGGCCCGGACGGCGATCGCAGATCTGCCACTGGACTCCATCGTGACCGGGCACTGGTCCGGGCCGCGCACGGTTCGCTGGGTGTACCTGCAAGTTCTGCGGGAGCTGGCCCACCATTGCGGACACGCCGACATCCTGCGCGAACAGGTACTTGCCGACTGAGACCAGGCTTCCTGAAGGAGCTTCACGGCTGCAGCGCGAGAAGGACGCCGGTACGCGGTGAGGACGAGTCGCGCCCTACGATCGCTCCGAACGTCGTGGAACCGGGACAGCGGTGGTGCAACTCCACGTGCGGGAGAGGAGATCGGGTGGGCGGCGTACCGGTCCGCTATCTCGCCGGGCTACCGACGCCCGGGAGGGCGCTGGTCATGGGCGTGCTCAACGTCACTCCGGACTCGTTCTCCGACGGCGGCCGGTGGCTGGAACCCGACCGCGCGATCGCCCATGGCCACGAGCTGCTCACCGAGGGCGCCGATGTCGTCGACGTGGGCGGCGAGTCGACCCGTCCGGGAGCGCCACGACCGCCCGTGGAGGAGGAGCTGCGCCGGGTCCTGCCGGTGGTGCGGGCACTCGCCAGCGACGGGGCGCTCGTCTCGATCGACACGATGCGGGCCGGCGTCGCCCGTGCCGCCGTCGAGGCTGGCGCCGTCGTCGTCAACGACGTCTCGGGTGGCCTCGCCGATCCGGCGATGCTGCCGTACGTCGCCACGTCAGGAGCGTCGTACATCTGCATGCACTGGCGCGGGCACTCCGACCAGATGCAGGCTCGGGCGACTTACGGCGATGTCGTCGCCGACGTGGTGGCCGAGCTTCGCGGCCGCCGCGATGAGGCGCTGGCGGCGGGGATTCCGGCCGAGCGGATCGCCATCGACCCGGGCATCGGCTATGCCAAGACCGCCGACCACAACTGGGCAGTCCTCGCGGCCCTCGACGAAGTGGTGCGACTGGGACATCCGGTACTCGTCGGGGGGTCCCGGAAGAGGTTCCTCGGCGCTCTGCTGGCCGATCCGGTGACCGGAGAGCCGCGCCCCGAGGACGACCGCGACGACGCGAG
>JBOHED010000217.1:0-6426 GCA_050700915.1 Actinopolymorphaceae bacterium
GGGCGTCCTCGGCGGCCCGCTCCAGCTCGCGGGCACTGCGCATCTCCGGGCCGGCTCGCAGCGCGTCGTCCCTGGCTCGCAGGCTGGCGCGGGCCTCCGCGAGCTCGGCCAGGAGTTCCCGCGCGGCGTCGAGTTCCTCGACGGCCTTGGCGTAGGCGGCTTCGGCACCGGCAAGCTCGCGGTTGATTCGTTCGTACGCCGACTGGGCGTCGCGTGGGAGCCGAGCCCGGCGCCGGGAAGCGACCCGCGCGTAGCGACGGTAGTGGGTGAGGAACGACCGGGCCGCACCGTGCGCCTCGGTCATCGCCTTCAGGGAGTCGCGATCCTCCTCCAGGCTGCGGAACGCCTCTGCGACGTCGGCGACCACGGCCTGGTCGAGCGGCGGCAACGCCTCGGTGAGTGCCGCGGACAACGCCCGCTCGCTGGGCCGCTTGGACAGCTGGGGCTGGCGGAGCTGGACGAGTAGGTCGACGAGCGCGCCGTATCGCTGGTCGCCGAAGCCGAACAGTGTCTCGTCGACGGCCTTCCGGTAGTCCCGGGCCCGTTCGTAGACCGTGCCGTGCTCCCCCAGTGCCTCGGTCAGCCGGTCCTTCGGCAACGCCGTTCCGGTCGCGTCGACGAGAGCCAGGTCGGCGCCCATCCGCTGCTGCCGGGTGACGAAGAACCAGTGCCGGGCGATTCCCCGGCCCGTCACCGCCTTGAGACCGCAGCCCAACGTACGGAAGTGTGGATCGCCGTGCTCGTCCACCCGGCCGAACTCCAGCCAGGTGTAGCCCAGGCGTTCGGAGAAGGGGTGTGCGCCGCCCAGCAGGAGGTTCCATTCCATCCGCTTCTTCGGATCGGCGTCAGGTTCGACCCGGTGCGGCGACAGCTCGCCGTCGAGCAGGAACGGAAGGGTGAGGGCGAGAACCTTCGACTTGCCCGTGCCGTTGTTGCCACGAAGAAGTAGCCGGCCGTCGCGGAACCAGAACTCTTCGGTGTCGTAGTAGAAGAGATCGATCAGCCCGGCGCGCAGCGGCTGCCAGCGGGTCAGCGCCGGCTCCGGAAGCGCGCGACCCACGGTGCCGGGACGGCTGCTCATTCAGACCCCCCGATCGTGGGCGCGGTCACGGCGTAGCGGGCCAGCGCGGGCAGGGCAGTCACGGTGCCGCCGGTCTCGCCGCTGCCCTCGGTGTCGCCGGTACGCCGGACGAGGTGGAGGGCGCCGAGCCGTTCCAACGCGACCGTGGTCAGCTCGATCTCGGCGCCGGGCTCGCGGGCACTGCGCCGCCAGTACGTACGATGTGCGACGGCCTGTTGACGCACGTGGTCGTGGAGTTCGCGCAGCGGCACCGGTCGGTCGGCGTGGTCGGCGAGATACTCCGCGAGCAGCAGGGTGGCGTGGCCCTCCGTCCCACTCTCGGGCATCCGTACGTCGGTCAGGTCGTCGGCCGGGTCCACCATCGCGATGCCTTCGGCCCGCAGCTCCGCGACCAGTCCGGTGAGTTCGGTGATGCGTGCCGTGATGGCCACACGCTGGCGCACGAGGTAGCCCGACTCGGCGTCGTCGCACTCGGCGTAGTAGAGGACGGGTTCCTCGAGCAGCCGCCGGGTGAGGCGGTGCCGGAGACGTTGGTTGCGCAGGTCGTCGGTGGTCGGCGGCATCTCGTAGGTCAGTGCCGCGAGACGTTCTGAGAAGCTCGTCGCGTCGATTGTGGACGGCCCGCGCGGGCTGGCGAGCAGGGCGGCGAGGACCCGGCGCTCGACGTCGTAGAGTGCGTCGCCGGTGTCCTTGACGAACGCCTCCTCGTCGCCGGCCACCCGGCTGAGCACACCGAGGTCGATCAGCAGGCGTACGACGGCCACCAGGTCCGCGCGTTCGTCGCGTCCGTCGAGGGTGAACGCGACGCCCGCGGCGGCGAGTGCGGGGTCGGTGGCGCCCAGCATCACCTGTTCGGCCAACCGGCCGAGGGTGATCTGCGCGTCGGCCCGCTCGAGGGTGGCGAGCGCGAGGCAGGTGAGGACGTACCGCCGCCGGCCGAACGGCGACTTCGAGCGGACGTCGCGCGCCGGGTGCGTGTGGTCGTCGGTCGTCGCGGCGGTCTTGACCAGCCGGGCGACTTCGCTGTCGACGAACAGCCGCCAGCCGGTGTTGCGGTCGAACCACTCCCGCAACGTGGGAGCGTGCCGGCGGATCAGCGTGAACGCGTCCGCGTCCCGGCTCGCGGCCCGCAGCAGGGGCCGCCTGAGCAGGGCACGCGCGGCCCGGTGCAGCTCGTCGGTCCGCGACGCGGCCAGCGCGTCGGCGAGGGTGCTCATAGGCGCTGCTTCCCCCGGCTCCTATACGCCAGGCACGGACTCACGCGCTCTGCTCCTGGCGGGTGTCGACGGTGAGGTCCGCGATCTCCACTACGTGGTCGGGTCCGCGGAACACCCCGTCGGGCGTACGGATCTCGGCGTACCGGCCGTCGTCCAAGGCGGTGAGTCGGATCGCCATGCTGCCGTCGGAGGTGGTGGTGGCCACCGCGGCTTCGCCGTGGACCCTGGCCGCGAGCGCGTCGCCGAGCAGGGCGAGGAAGAGCCGGAACGCCAGCGGGTCGAGCTCGTCGACGTCGGACAGCCTGGTCGGCCGGCTGGTCGCCAACGCGGCCCGGGCGGCGGCGGTCTCGGCGGCCTCCTTGGCGGCGAGTTCGGCGAGGTAGCGGCGCTGCTCCGAACGGTCGACGACGCGGTGTGGCCTGCCGCGCCGTTCGTAGCTGCCGGTCTTGCGCAGGCGTGGGCTGATCGCCAGCCGGGGTGCGTCCGCCCAGGGCGTGTGCGGGGATACGGGATGCTCGAGCAGAGCCTCGTCGACGGTCAGGTGTCGAGCGGAGGACAACCCGAACGCCGAACGCCACAACCGGTGCATCGCCGCCTCGTCCGGTGCCTCGGCAAACCATCGGGCCAACCGGCGGAAGTCGGCCGAGCGGTCGGAGCGTCCGGCGCGGCGTTCGTTGAGGGTCGCGACCGCGTGCAGCAGCTGCGGGATGGCCGCCCGCGCCTGCGAGCGCAGCAGCTTCGCCTGGCTGGGATGGTGCGGTGCGCTGACGAACCACGCGCGAAAGCCGTCCCATCGGTCCTGCCAGTGCACCCGCCCGCGCTCGAACTCGCGGCGGCGTGGGTCGTTGCCGTCCTCACCCTGCCCGGGCGCCGCGTCCTCGGCCTCGCGTCGGGCCGCCATGTCGAGGAGCCGCCGGACGCCTGCCTGCTCGATACCGCCGACCAACGCCGCGATCTCCGCTCCGGCGCTGACCAGATCCTTGATGAAGCGTTCGAGGTAGTCGATCAGCCGATCCTTGTACGCCAGGAACGCTTCCGCGTCGGCATCGTGCAGATCGATGGTGCGGTGCAACGACCCCATGAACGCCTGCGCGTTGCCGGCCAGGTCGGTGAACCGGTCGACGAGGGCGCGCAACAGCAGGTGCACCTTCGCCGGATCGGCGTCGTGCTGGCGGGCGAGCTCGAGCAACGCGGCAAGCTGGGTGGCGATGTCAGCGAGTGCCACCGCCTGCAGGGCACCGCGCCGGCCGAGCGCCTCGTCATAGGCGGCCAGCGCCTCCTCGGCCGCCTCACCCCGTCGGGTCAGCTGGTACAGCAGCCGGGCCCGGTGGAAGTCCTCGACCGTCGTGACCCGGCTGGTGTCGGGATCGGCGCGGAGGTTCCCCCAGTCGACCAGGCGACCGAGGGCGTCACCGATCGCCGGCACGTCTGCGCCATCGACACCGTCGACACCCTCCACACCGTCGACACCCTCCACACCGGCTACGCCCTCGAGACCGGAGCCTGGGGCGCCGCCCTCGTTGTCGCCGAGCGCACTGTGGACGTCCTCTGGACGCATGTGTACGGCGAACCGCCGCTTCGCGAGGACGAAGACGCCCATGATGCGCCGGTAGAGCTCGGCGTTGGGAGCGGTCAGGTGCGCGAAGGGGGCGAAGTCGCGATCCGTCACCGGCACCTCCGTCGTCGGTGTGGGATCGAGACTACGACGGTCCACCGTCAGGGTGGCGGCGACCCTCGGACGGCGGCCCGACCGGGCGGAGGTCATCCCCGGTGAAGCTATCGTCACCGGTGTGCTCGAGCCGTACCGCACGCTTCTCCGCCTGCCCGGAACGCTGAAGTTCTCCGCCAGTGGCCTGCTGGGCCGGCTGCCGATCTCGATGGTCGCCCTCGGCATCGTCATCCTGGTGTCGGCCAAGACCGGCTCCTACGGCATCGCCGGCTCGGTGTCTGCGGCGTACGTCGTCGCCAGGTCGGCCTGCTCGCCGCTACAGGCCCGGCTGGTCGACCGGTACGGCCAGGCCCGGATGCTCCCGGTGATCGCCTTCGTCCACGCCGCGGCCCTCGGCGGCCTCGTCGTCGTGGTGGACCTCGACCTGCCCGTCCCCGTCCTGTACGTACTCGCCGCGCTCGCCGGAGCGAGCTCGCCGTCGATCGGATCGTACGTACGAGCCCGTTGGAACCACGTGCTCGGCGGCAAGCCGGAGGTGCAGACCGCGTTCGCGCTCGAGGCCGTGCTGGACGAGTTGCTGTTCATGATCGGCCCGCCCGTCGTGACGTTCCTCGCGACCTCGGTCAACCCCAGCGCCGGCATCCTGGTGGCGCTGGCCTCCGGGCTGGTCGGGACTCTGCTGCTGGGGTCGCTCCGCGCCACCGAGCCGCCCGCGCACGGCCACGGCGGCGGCCGGGGCAGTGTGCCGCCGCTCGGGTGGCGGCTGATCCTCCCCGTCCTGGTGGCCAACGTGGGGATCGGGACGCTGTTCGGCGCGTTCGACATCTCGGTCATCGCGCTCGCCACCGAGCAGGACGCGCGGGCCTGGTCCGGCGTACTCCTCGGCATCACCGCGGCCGGCTCCATGCTGGCCGCAGTGATCCTCGGCAGTCTGCGGTTGCGAAGATCCGCGTCGGCGCGGTTCCGGATCGGCGCCTCGGCGATCGCGGTCGCGATGCTGCCGCTGCCGTTCATCGACCATCTCGGTCTGCTGGCGGTGATCGTCTTCGGGGTGGGGTTCACGATCTCTCCCACCCTGATCGCCGGTGTGGCGCGGGTGTCGGAGACCGTGCCGACCAGCCGGCTCAGTGAAGGACTCGCCTGGACGACCAGCGCCGTGGTGGCGGGCATCGCCCTGGGCGGGGCCGTCGCCGGGCAGGTCATCGACCATTCCGGCCCGAGTACGGGCTTCTTCGTCTCGCTCGGCGCGGGCGTTCTCGCGGCTGCCGCGGCCCTCGCCGGCCCCCGCGACAGGACCCGCGGTGGGGCTGACCATGCGATCCGTCCGATCGATCGATGACAGCCATCGAGACCTACGTACCCCCGGCGCGCTTGAACCGACTCCTCTTGTACGCATCCACTGATCGCCGGCTGGAGCGCCAAGTACCGTCAGAGGAAAGCTCCGCGTCAAGCTTGCCGCGCCTCGCGGCTTGCCGCAGTGCCTCGTACGAAAGCTCCTTCGTGGCCAGCGACCTGAGCGGCACCAGCCGTGCCGGCCCCGCAATGTTGGGCACGACGAACCGGTGCAGATTGTCGATGACTGACCTGGCGATCAGCTCGGCAAGCGCACCGGGACCTCACCAGGCGAAGTCGCGCCGCTGCGTACGGTATAGGACAACTTCGTCGAAGTTGATACACCGCCGAGCGAGCGAATTGAACAGGACAACTTTGATCGCCTCTGGGATTCACGATCTCCGGCTGAACCCGACGCCGGCCAGATGATGCGGGCCAGGTGATGCGGGCCAGGTGATGCGGGCCAGATGATGCGGGCCAGATGATGCGGGTCAGAGGAGATAGCGCAGCCAGAGGTACGGCAGGCTGAGCAGAACCGTCACCGCCGCGACGACGAGGCCGTACTTCGTGAACGTCCAGAAGCTGATCGGATGCCCGTTGCGCTTGGCGATGCCGAGCACGACGACGTTGGCGCTCGCTCCGATCGCGGTCGCGTTGCCGCCGAGGTCGGCGCCGAGTGCGAGCGCCCACCACAGCACGGTCTCCCCGGCGAGCGGCCCGTCCGGCGCGACCAACTGGGCGACGACGGGGCTCATCGTCGTGACGAACGGAATGTTGTCGATGATCGCCGAAAGGATCGCCGATCCGAACAGCAGCAGCGGTACGGCGCGCGTCACCTCACCACCGGTCGCGCTGCTGAGAGCCTGAGCGATGGTGTCGATCACGCCGACCTTGACCAGCGCGCCGACCATGATGAACAACCCCGCGAAGAACAGCAGGGTCTCCCACTCGACGTCCTCCATGTACGCACCGGCCGGCAGCTTGCTGACCAGGACCAGCAGACCGGCGCCGAGCAGGGCGACGACGGACGGTTCGATGTGCAGCACCGAGTGCAGGACGAAGCCGGCGAGGACGGCCGCCAGGACGACCAGGCTGCGGACGAGAAGCTTCGGGTCGCCGATCGCCTC
>JBOHED010000218.1:0-7097 GCA_050700915.1 Actinopolymorphaceae bacterium
CAACGGGGCTGGTGGACGTCCCAGCGTCCCTGGTGGACTGCCGGCCCCGACGCCCGGCTGGTCCGAGCCGACGAACGGTCACTTCGATCCCTCCTCCGTACGCACCTTCCAGGCGGACGATCGGTGAGCAGCACCGCCCCTATCCGGCAACTCGCGCGTGGCGGCGTCCTCAACGTCTCCGGCAGCGTCATCGGCGGCGGCGCCGGCATCGCTCTCGTGGTCCTGGTGACCAACGGCGTACGCCAGGACATCGCCGGGTTGCTGTTCGCAGCCACGTCGTTCTTCCTCATCGTCACGGCCGTCTCCGCTCTGGGCACCGACGTCGGACTCGCCCACGCCGTCCAGCGTCGCCTGGTCGCCGGGAGCCCAGCGAGCGCGCTGGTGACGGTCGGGATCGCGCTGCGGGCGGTCGTCGCGCTCAGCGTCGCGGTCGCGGTCATCGTCTGGATTGCGGCGCCGTGGTTCGCCGCGGTGATCGGGCAGGACGCCGACCGGGCGGCGATGACGGGAATGTTGCGGGTGCTGGCGCTGGCCCTCCCGGTCGCGACGGCCTATGACACCGTGCTGGCGGCGACCCTCGCCTACGGCACCACCCGGGCCAACGTCCTGGTGGAGAAGCTGGGGCGGATGCCCGGCCAGATCCTGTGCGTCCTCGGCGCCCTCCTGTTCGGAGTCGGACCCACCGGGCTCGCCATCGCGTGGGCCGCGCCCTATCTCCTCGGTCTGGTGGCGGTCGCCTGGTGGTGCCGCCGGATCGCGCACGGCCGCGCTCCCGCGTTGCCGTCGCCGACCGCCGGACACGTGCAGGGTGAGGAGCCCAAGAAGGCCGCGCTCGCGCGCGAGTTCTGGGCGTTCACCGCGCCGCGGGCGCTCGGCCGCATCTGCCAGGTCGCGCTGCAACGGACCGACATCGTGCTCGTAGCGGCGCTCCTGTCTCCCCGGCACGCGGCGATCTATACGGCGGCGACCCGCTTCCTGGTCGTCGGCCAGGTTGGCATGCAGGCGATCCAGCAGGTGCTGGCCCCGCAGCTGTCCAAGCTCTTCGCGCGCGGCGACATCCGCGGAGTCCGGCAGGTCTTCTCCACCTCGACGGCCTGGCTGATGGCGATCACCTGGCCGGTCTATCTCACCAGCGCGGTCGCGGCCCCCCTGCTGCTGCAGATCTTCGGCCCTGGCTACGAATCGGGGCTCGCGACGGTCGTCATCCTGTCTCTCACGATGCTGGCGACGACGGCCACCGGTTCGGTCGATGTCGTCCTGCTCATGGCCGGCAGGAGCCGCCAGAGTCTGGTCAACAACGCCTCGGCACTCGTCATCGACGTCGCCCTCGTCGTCCTGCTCGTTCCGCCGCTCGGCATCACCGGTGCCGCGTTCGCCTGGGCGGCCGCGCTCGCGGCCCGCAACGTGCTGCCGATGATCCAGGTACGCCGTGCGTTCGGCGTCACCTCGCTCGGCCCGGCCGTCGGCTGGGTGGCGGCCAGCTCGGGCCTGTGTTTCGGCGGCGTCCCGGTGCTGCTCTCCCTCGTACTGCCGATGACCTGGTGGGTGTTGGCGGCCTGGCTGACCGGCATGGGCGTGGCGTACACCGCGTTGCTGTGGCGCGGCAGGGCCCAACTCGAGCTCGCCGCGTTCTCCGCGTTGCCCCGGCTGCCCCTGCGCGTGCGGGCGGCGGCCGGTCGACTCACCGGTTGACGTTTCGACTCACCAATTGACGTGTCGACTCACCGGTTGAAGTACGGCAGCCGGCCGATCCTCGCGAACTCGTTCCACGACGGGGTGCTGGAGTCCACCCGGGTGGCGCCGACGGTGCGGTCCCCAGCGGCGTTCCAATACACCAGTGCCTTGACGCGTGGCCACTGTTGAACCTCGCTCCCCAGCATTCTGAAGAAGTTCGCCTTCGCACCGGGACTGCCGGCCCTCTCGGACACGCCCCACTCGCCCAGCATCAGTGGCTTGGTGGGATGGTTGCGCGTCGCCCAGGTGTAGAAGCCCGGCCAGCTCGGATACTCGCTGAAACGTCGGTTCATCAGATCGGGGACGCCACCCCAGTAGGTGCCCGTGCCGAAGATGTACGGATCGAGGGCGATCCAGTCGACCACGTCGTCGCCGGGATAGAGCGCGTTGAACCACGACTGCGACCCCCATTTCGGCAGGCCCATGTAGTTCATGACGCGCACGATGTTACGCAGCCCGCGCTGATGGAGCCGGAGCACCACGTGCCGGTACATCAGCACATAGTCCTGCGCGGTGTAGCCCGAGCCGCCGATCTGGCGTACTTCGTCCTCCGGCTCATGGTGCACGGTGAAGAAGAACGGCTTGGTGAAATTGGCCTTGATGTAGGCGGCCAACCGGTCGATCTCGGCATTGGTGGCACCACGGCCCACTTCGCGCCACGTGTGCCCTGCCTCCGGTTTGTAGTTGAGTAACAGGAGGCGTTCTTTTCCGGGCTGGTTCGCGCGCGCGATCTCCTGCCTGGTCGGAAAGAGTTGACCGGCGCGATGATAGAAGTGGGCGATATTGACGGTTCTGCCGATTCGACTCTCGTAATTCACCAGGGCCTGGTCCCAGGTTTCTCCGCCCAGCGGATTTGCCGCCACTCCCCACCACGCACCACACTTCGGCACCAGTTTTGGCCCCACCCCACAGGTGCTCCGGACCAGCGGTCCCGGCGTCTGGTCATCCGGCCCGGCAACCGGACGTTGACAAGCCGCGACCACGAGGACCACGACGATGATGACGGCACTGACGAACTTCCTCCGCATGACGTCCATCCCCTCCGCCGGACTCGCCGCACAGGTGCGTCCCATGCCGGCATGCGGCCGGAATATCGATGGACAACGTGAGAAGGCGCCGGGCTCCACCACCCCCCAGGTGTAAAGCCGGCGCCTTCGAAGCACAAGACCTCGTCGCCACCTCGTCGGTTGCGGGTGAGATCGAACCGTGACCACGCCATCCGGCCGCATACTCAACAAGTCCCACGTGGCCGCCGATCTAAAGCGTCATGGCGTGTACCTAACCGGCCACAGTCGTGCCCTGCGCGCGTCACCTACCGACACGCGCTTCTTGCCCAGATCCTAACCGTGGTAGGCGTTCTGTGCGCGTTCGAGGCCTTCGAGGGCAAGTGACTCCACGGCATCGCCGGCGCATTCGACGAAAAGCGGTAGCTCTTTGCGTTCGACACTGGAGAACGGCGAGAGGACGAAATCGGCCGGATCCTGCCGACCCGGCGGCCGGCCAATTCCGCAACGTATCCGGAAGAAGCCGCCCGTTCCGAGAGAGCGGCGGATCGACCGGAGCCCATTGTGGCCGTTGTCGCCGCCACCGAACTTCAACCGCAGCGTGCCGTAGGGAATGTCGAGTTCGTCGTGCACCACGACCATGCGTACCGGCTCGAGCTTGTAGAACGCCCCGACACTCGCGACCGGCCCACCGGAGGTGTTCATGTACGACCGCGGCTTGGCCAGCACGACGCGTACGCCCGGGAAACCTCCCAGCCGGCCCTCCAGAACATCGGCCCTGCCACGAGGGTGCGGGCGGAACTTTCCGCCCACGCGGTCAGCCAGCACGTCGACAACCAGGTGGCCGATGTTGTGCCGGTGCGCGGCATAGGCCGGTCCGGGGTTGCCCAGGCCCACCACCAACAGGGCGTCGTCCGCCATGAGTCATCCGTAGAAGAGAACCGCCGTCAGTCCTTGTTGGCGTCCTCGGACTCCCCGCCGCCGGCCTCGCCCTCAGCCGCCGCGGGCTCCTCGCCCTCGACCTCCGCAGCCTCCTCGGCGGCCTCGGCCTCGGGGGCCGAAGGTGCGGTGACGTTGACGATGAGCACGTCCGGTTCGTCCTGCAGGAGAACACCTTGGGGCAGCGAGACGTCGCTCGCGTGGACCTGCGTACCGATCGCGGCGTCGGCGATCGACACCTCGATCTGGCCGGGGATGTGGGTCGCCTCGGCCTCGACCGACAGCGCCGTGTGCTCGAGGGAGACCATGCCGCCGGGGGCAACGTCGCCGACGAGGACGATCGGCACCGACACGACGACCTTCTCGCCTCGCCGGACGATGAGCAGGTCGACATGTTCGAGGAACCCCTTGATCGGGTCCCGCTGCACCTGCTTCGGGATCGCGAGCTCGCTGTGTTCGCCGAGGTCGACGTCGAAGAGCGCGTTGGCGGTCTTGAGTGCGAGCATCAGCTCGTGACCAGGCAGCGTGATGTGGACCGGAGCGCTGCCGTGGCCGTACAACACCGCGGGGACCATGCCCGCGCGTCGGATGCGGCGGGCCGCACCTTTGCCGAACTCGCTGCGGGATTCGGCCTTGATCTTGACCTCGGGCACGGAAACTACTCCTCGAAACGGTGTCTGCGTACGGGTGTCGATGACGGTGTCGGCGGGTCGCGGCTTGCTGCTCGGCGGCGCACCTGGCCAGCACCGCGTCGATCACGGAGCCGGAGACCGGGCGTCCCTCGCCGAGGCAACCGGGACAGAATACCCGGCGGCGATCGTCTGGACCCACCTGGGCTCTGCTCAGCCCGGCGGTTGGCGGGGGCGGAGCGTCAACGTGATCATCCCCCAGCGAGGGTAGGTCAGCTGGCTCCGCCGAACAGGCTGGTGACCGAGCCGTCCTCGAAGACCTCACGGATCGCCCGGGCGATGAGCGGCGCGATCGACAGGATGGTGAGGCTGTCGAACCTGCGCTCGTCCAGAATCGGGAGGGTGTTGGTGACGACGACCTCGCGGATCGGGGCATTCTTGAGCTTGTCGACCGCGGCGTCGGACAGGACGCCGTGCGTGGCGGCCACCATGACGTCGCGCGCCCCCGCGGCCATCAGAGCATCCGCCGCCTTCACGACGGTGCCGCCGGTGTCGATCATGTCGTCGACGATGAGGCAGGTACGGCCCTCGACGTCACCGACGACCCGGTTGGCGACCGCCTGGTTGGGAACGTTCGGATCACGGGTCTTGTGGATGAACGCCAGCGGACAGCCACCCAGCCGTTCGGCCCACTGCTCGGCGACCCGGACCCGGCCGGAGTCCGGCGCGACGACGGTGACCTGCGACGTGTCGACCCGCGACTCGATGTGCTCCGCCAGCAGCGGAAGGGCCAGCAGATGGTCGACTGGGCCGTCGAAGAAGCCCTGGACCTGTGCGGTGTGGATGTCGACCGCCATCAGCCGGTCGGCCCCGGCGGTGGTGAGCAGGTCGGCCATCAGCCGCGCCGAGATCGGCTCCCGGCCGCGGTGCTTCTTGTCCTGTCGTGCGTACCCGTAGAAGGGTGTCACCATCGTGATCCGCTTCGCCGACGCCCGCTTCAACGCGTCGACCATGATCAGCTGCTCCATGATCCAGTCGTTGATCGGGGCCGGGTGCGCCTGGATCACGAAGGCGTCGCAACCACGGACGGACTCATCGAAGCGCACATAGATCTCGCCGTTGGCGAAGTTGTACGCCGTGGTCGGGACGATCTCGACCCCGAGGAGCTTGGCCACCTCCTGAGCCAGCTCCGGATGTGCCCGCCCGGAGAACAGCATGAGGTTCTTGTGGGTGGTGCGCTTGAGACCGCTCACTGACCGTTCCTCCCCAGGTCCCCGACACCGTCAGTCTCTCTCGGGTTCACCGGCGGCTCAGACGCCGGGTCTCCGCCCTCGCCACGCTGCGCCGCCTCGGCCGCCTCGGCGGTCCTGGTGCCAGCGCGCTTGCGGGCCACCCAGCCGGCGACGTTGCGCTGCTGCCCGCGGGCGACCGCGAGCTCGCCCGGGCCGACGTCCTTGACAACGGTGGACCCGGCCGCGACGTAGCTGCCGTCGGCGACCTGCCGTGGCGCGACGAGCACCGAGTCGCTCCCCACGAACGCGTGCCGCCCGACGTCGGTGTGGTGTTTGTGCACCCCGTCGTAGTTGGCGAAGATCGTGCCGGCACCGATGTTGCTGCCCTCGCCGATCGTGGCGTCGCCGACGTAGCTGAGGTGGGGAACCTTGGCGCCCGGGCCGATCTCGGCGTTCTTCGTCTCGACGAAGGTCCCGATCTTGCCCTTGGCGGCGAGCCTGGTGCCCGGCCGCAGGTAGGCGTACGGGCCGACGGTCGCGCCGGGGCCGATCTCGGCGTTCGATCCGTGCGTACGGACGACCTGCGCGTCAGCGCCAACCCTCACGTCGGTGAGGGTGGTGTCGGGACCGATCTCGGCACCTGCCTCGACCGCCGTCGCGCCCTTCAGCTGGGTGTTCGGGTGCAGCGTGACGTCGGGCTCGAGCGTCACGGTGGCGTCGACCCAGGTCGTGGTCGGGTCGACCACGATGACGCCGGCGCGCATCCAGCCGGTGAGGATCCGGTCGTTGAGGAAGCGCCGGAGCTCGGCCAGCTGAATCTGGTCGTTGATGCCGAGGATGTCGTGGAAGTCCTGGGCGCGTACGGCGGTGACCTCGTGGCCGTCCTCGCGGAGGATGCCGAGGACATCGGTGAGGTACTCCTCCCCCTGGCTGTTGTCGGCCTTCACCCGGCCGAGCGCATCGGCGAGCAGAGCGGCGTCGAACGCATAGATACCGGAGTTGATCTCGGTGATCGCCTGCTGCGCGGTGGTGGCGTCGCGGTGCTCGACGATGCCGGTGACCCCGCCCCGCGCGTCGCGGATGATCCGGCCGTAGCCGGTGGGGTCGGGTACCTCTGCGGTCAGTACGGACACTGCCGCCCCGGCGTCGGCGCGGGCGGCGATGAGCGCGCGCAGGGTCTCGGCGGACAGCAGCGGCGCGTCGGCATAGGTCACGACGACAGTGCCGCTGAGAGCGGGCAGCACCTCCAGTGCTGTACGTACGGCATGGCCGGTGCCGCCCTGCACCTCCTGAACCACCGGCTGGGCGTCGGGATCGAGGTCGGCGAGGTGCGGGACCACCTGCTCCCGGCCGTGACCTACGACAACGGCGAGGTGGTCCGGTTGGAGCGCCCGAGCGGTGCCGACCACGTGGCCGAGCAGGCTCACGCCGGCGATCTGGTGCAGGAGCTTCGAGGTCCGCGACTTCATCCTGGTGCCCTTGCCAGCGGCGAGGACGATGACGGCGGCGGGACTGGTGGAGTCGATCACGCGGGCAAACTCCTCGGCCTCGCGGGCAGG
>JBOHED010000219.1:0-3211 GCA_050700915.1 Actinopolymorphaceae bacterium
GTCCGACCACCTTCGCGGATCGCGAACCCGAGCCCGGCGGCGAGCGCGATCGGCTTGCCCAGCTCGACGGTCATGTCGACCGTGTCCCCGGGCAGCGCCATCCGACCCTCACCGAGCAGGATCGTTCCCACCGTGTCGGTCGTACGAAAGTGGAACTGCGGCTGGTAGCCGTCCAGGAACGGCTTGCGCCGCCCACCCTCGCCCGCCGTCAGCACCCGGACCCGCGCGCGGAACCGCGTGTGCGGGCGAATCGAGCCGGGTGCGCTGACGACCTGACCGCGGCGAACCTGCTCTCGCTTGATCCCCCGCAGCAGCATCGCCGTGTTGTCGCCGGCCTCCGCGTGGTCCATCGACTGACCGAACGTCTCCAGTCCGGTCACGACACTGGTCAACGGCTCGTCGACCAGGCCGACCACCTCGACCGCCTCACCCACGCGGATCGCACCCTGCGCCACCACGCCGGTCACGACCGTGCCGCGCCCGGTAATGGTGAGCACGTTCTCGATCGGCAGCTGGAACGGCTTGTCCAGAACGCGCGGCGGCACCGGCACGTACGCATCGATCGCATCGAGCAGGTCGTCGATGCGGGCGACCCAGTACGGATCTCCTTGCAGGGCAAGAAGTCCGGACACCCGGACGACAGGAACCTCGTCGCCGGGGAATCCGTACGCCGTGAGCATGTCGCGCACCTCGAGCTCTACCAGGTCGAGCAGTTCGGTGTCCGCCACGGTGTCCGCCTTGTTGAGCGCCACCACGACGTGGCGTACGCCGACCTGCCTGGCCAGGACGATGTGCTCCCGCGTCTGCGGCATCGCACCGTCCTCCGCCGACACGACCAGCACGGCACCGTCGATCTGGGCCGCGCCGGTGATCATGTTCTTCACGTAGTCGGCGTGGCCCGGCATGTCGACATGCGCGTAGTGCCGGGTCGCGGTCTCGTACTCCATATGCGTGATGGTGATCGTGATGCCACGGTCGCGCTCCTCGCGGGTCCGGTCGATCTGCTCGAACGGCACAGCGCGGGAGAGCCCGCGGCCGGCCAGCACCTTGGTGATGGCGGCTGTCAACGTCGTCTTGCCATGGTCGACATGCCCCATCGTGCCGATGTTCAGGTGCGGCTTGCTGCGTGGGTACAACCGCTTGGCCATGGGTGTTCCGTCCTCACGTACGAAGGAATTCCCGGACTCGCGATCGCGAGCGTGCGGGAACGTGAGAACCATTGGCGTACGGCCCGGTTGCTGGTGCGGTCGGTTGATCCGGATCGGGTCGATTGGTCGGTGATCCGGGCCGTGCCATGTCTCGCGTCCACCCCTCTCCGCTGGTTCTCCGGAAGGGACGGAGAGGGGTCAGCTTCGGGCGGCGGTCAGCGCGCACGCTGCGCAGGCAGCCGGCAGCGCGCTCAGCAGAATCTCGTCTGCGAGCGTCAGGAAGCCGGCCATGGCGTACATGCCCACCAGCATAGGAACTCCGGCATCCGTGGTCGACTTGATTTCGAGGCGAGGTGATCACGTTGGCGGCTTGCCGCGTGCCGCGTGATCATGAAAGTTCGACGGTGCGATGGCCCGGGGAGGCTTCATGATCACGACACCTTCGCGTGATCGAGTCGTGCCAGTAGCCTGTGCGATTGTGACGATTCTGGAAATTCGGCGACACAGCCTGCGCAAGAACACCGGTGGTTCCCAACTCTCGCAGGAAGGGGTTGACCTGGCCCGCAAGCTGGGCGAGTCGATGGGGCCGTACGCCGTAGTCGCGACGTCGGTGGTGCCAAGGGCGCGCGAAACGGCCGTCGCGATGGGCTTCGCGGTCGACCAGGAGGTGGTCACGCTCGCCTCGGACGAGGAGGGTCTCCACGCCGAGTCGGCGGAGTCGCAGTGGTGGCTCGCCGACCATCCGTTCGTCGCGCTCGCCGCGCTGATCGGGCGGCGCGGCGCGAGTTACCGCTATGCTCACGCGGTCGCCGCCGTCTGGCGTGACCTGCTGACACCGCTGGACGACGACCAGGTCGCGCTCGTCATCGGGCACTCCGGTGACCTGGAGTACGGCCTGGTCGCCTGCTTTCCCGATGCCGACCACACGCGGTGGGGCCGGTCGTTCGGCTGCTGCGAGGGCGCCCGACTGACCTACGCCAATCGCTTCTGTGCCGTGGAGATCCTGCGTACGTCCTGAATCTGGCGCCCGCTGTGACCGCGCGGTTCAGGTGGCGGCGACGAACGCTTCGTCGGTGAGAACGGGGACGGTGGTCGAGGCGTCGATCTCGGTGGCGATTGCCACGTCCTCGGCGAATCCGTACTCCTCGAGCTCCCGGCCGGACGCGCAGTCGGCAACCGTGGCGGGGATGTCGGCGAAGGTGTGGACGCAGGCACGAGCGGCGACGGACTCCGGCGACACCGAGTCAGATCCCGCCTCGATCAGCGCCGCAATGACCGCTCCGGCGCCGAGGATGTCCTCGAGGGCTGGGCGGAGTGATCCGTCCGGCCATCGCTCACCGGAGGCGATCACCGCGACCGGGCGTTCGGGCGTGCCGAAGCCGTTCGCGGCGAGCCAGTGCCCGGTGCCGCGCGCGTTGCGGAGGCTACCGGCCACCACCGTCGCGCCGGCTTTCGCTGCGGCCGCGGCGATCGTGGATCCGTTGGGCGACGGGAGAACGAGGCGGTCGACGGCTGGTGCACGGCGAAGCGCGGCCGGTGACAGCGACCACGGGTTGGCGTCAGATACCTGCTTGCGGCCGACGGCGAGCCGGGCGTGCTTGTCCTTGGCGAACGTGGCCGCCGTCTCGTCGCGCCACGGATAGGGAAAGACCCGCGTCCCGGCATCGACGGCGACCGTGACGGTGGTGGTGAAGGAGAGAACGTCGACGACCACGACACAGGAACAGTGCTCGCCGAGCCTCTCCGCCCCCACGGGACCCCAGTCGAACCGGACACCGTACGGAGTCTGTGCGTACCACGGAACCTCTGACACGACCGGCCAGTCTGGCACGAACACTGGCTTCCCTTCAGAGCCACGCTGCAGTGCCCGATGTCTGCTGGTGGCGCGCACTCTTTCCCGTGATCATGAAGGCGTTCGGGGCTGTAGCACCTGTTTCTCTTCATGATCATGGAACAGCCCTTGTTCTACAGGGTTTTCGGGGTCGGGTTGTCGGTGGTCACCTCTATGGTTGGATCATGAAAACGGCCACCACGACCGCCACCGGAGCGGGCATCGCCACCGG
>JBOHED010000220.1:0-3770 GCA_050700915.1 Actinopolymorphaceae bacterium
ATTCATCGAAGCGAAGCGGCACGAGGCGGGAATCGAACTGCCGAGCAAGGTCGCGCGCGGCAGCGGGCTCGTGCCGTGCGTACAACACCGTGACCTGCTGTTCGTCTCCGGCCACGGGCCAGCCGACCACGACGGCAACCTGCTCTACCGCGGACGGGTCGGCGACGAGGTGAGCCTGGAGGAGGCGTACGACGCAGCCAGGGCGACCGGCGTTCAGCTGCTGCGGAGCATCCGGGACCATCTCGGTGACCTCGACCGGATCGATCGCATCATCAAGGCACTGGCGTTCGTCAACAGCGCACCAGACTTCCACGAGCAGCCGAAGGTCGTGCATGGGTTCTCCGACCTGATGATCGAACTATTCGGCGCCCGCGGCCAGCACGCCCGGTCCGCGATCGGGACGTCCAACCTGCCGGACAACCAGCCGGTCGAAATCGAGCTCATCGTCTCCGTCCGGAGCTGACCACGTCCACCAGTTCCTGCGGGACGCCCCACCAGTCCTGGAAGCCTGGGGGCCTGATGTTCCCGCCGTCCCGGCAGTCACCGACGTGGGTGAGCTCGACGGACGTGGGGAGTCGTCCATCTCGATCGCTTAGCGCGCTCGCACACCACCGCGCAGGAGGCGCCTCGGATCGAACGCGTGGTCGTCGACTGCTTCAGCCCGCAAGCCCTCGCCGCCTTCTACGCAACCATGCTGGACATGCAGCAACGGGAGCTCGACACACCCGAACGCGTCGTCATCGCCCGCGGCGACGGACGCCTCCCGGCGCTGGCGTTCCAGCACGCCCACAAAGATCAAGACTGCGTCGGGCGGCGTCGGCAACTGCCGCTGGCCTGCTGGTCGTGCCGCTTCACGTCGACCCCGGACAGTCTCCGTCGACCGGCCTGGCTGCACGGATTGCTGTACGGCGAGGTTTGCGGGCACTGCGAAGCGATCAGACCTGCCAGGATGGGCCGCATGTCTTCTGACCTGGAGCACTCGTTCCGGCCTGTCGGCCAGGCTCTGGCCAATGACTACGACAGCTTCGCTGAGGCGTACGCGGCCGAGACCGAATCCAACCTCATCAACGGCTACTACACCCGGCCCGCGATGCTGGACCTGGCCGGAGAAGTCGCCGGGCGGCGGATCCTCGACGTCGGCTGCGGAGCCGGCCCCCTGCTCGCGGAACTGCGCGATCGCGGCGCCATCGTGACCGGCATCGAGCCCAGCGCCAAGATGCTGGACCTGGCCCGGCAGCGGCTCGGCGATGCCACGGCCCTACATCAGGGCGGTCTGGGCGCCGATCCTCTGCCGTTCCCCGACGCCGCGTTCGACGATGCCATCGCCTGCCTGGTCCTTCACTACCTCGAGGACTGGAAGGCACCACTCGCCGAGTTGCGACGCGTGCTCGTACCCGGCGGCCGACTCATCGTGGCCGTCAACCACCCCTTCGTCTACCGGCTGATCAGACCCGAAGGCGACTACTTCGCCACCGAAAAGTGGACCGACGAGTACACCTTCAACGGCCAGCCCGCCGTGCTGACGTACTGGCACCGACCACTGCACGCAATAACCAGCGAGTTCACCGCAGCCGGCTTCCGAATCACCGTCGTGAACGAACCACCTCCCGCACCCGGTGCCCGCGAGGCGTTCCCCGACCTCGTGACCTCCCCCTCGGGGTACATCCTGTGCTACCTGTTCTTCGTCCTCGAATCTGCCTAGTGCGACGATGCGCAACGACCAGGCGAACGTAGCCTGATCCGGAACGAGCGGGCGGGATGGCATCCCACCACCCACGAACCGGAACCGTTCGGCACCTCCATCTCGGAGTCCCCCCCGGCCGGAGGCATGCCCTTCATTGGCCGGCACGCCGGGCCAATGCCGGCGCTTGCGGCGCCAGCAGGCCGAGCGCGGCCGGCGCGGCCCGCAAGCGGGCGTGACAGCCATCTGAGTCCGTGTGCACCCCACGCTCTCTATGTCACAGCGTCAGTTGATCCCACTGCCCTGGAGAGGCCGGGGCGACGTAAGCATCTTCGGAGGCGTGGCAGGGGCGTCCTGAGGAACCTTCGCTCCCATTCCGCTCCCAAAATCGGAAACCGGCAGGTCAGAGACTCTTCACTGAGCCATTGCTCAGGCCTCTGACCTGCCGGTTTGCGCGTCGGGGTGGCGGGATTTGAACCCACGACTTCCTCGTCCCGAACGAGGCGCGCTACCAAGCTGCGCTACACCCCGCAAACGCGGGCCAAGCTTATCGGGCGGCCTCCGACCCCTGCGAACGGGTATCGGGCCGTTGCCCCGGTGTGCCCCGATAGATCGTCAGCCACCACCGTTCCCACGCCATCTCCTGCCAGTACGACAGCCCCAGCTTCTCCATCACCCGAAGCGAGCGGGTGTTGGCGGCGATGGTGATCGAGATCAGCGCCGAGAGCCCGAGAGTGTCGTACGCAAGATCGCGGACAGCGCACGCTCCCTCGGTGGCGAGGCCCTGGCCCCACGCGGCGTGGGCGAGGCGCCAGCCGATCTCCACCTGGTCCGGCAGGGCGCGATGGTGGCTCAGCCCGATGAACCCGGCCAGCCGGCGGGTGGCGCGCAGTTCCACGGCGTACAACCCGTAGCCGTGCTGGCGCCAGTGGTCCTCGATCCGGTCGGCGAGGGCGTCGCTCTCGACGCGCCCGGCGTACCGCCGAGGTGTTCCATCACCCGTGGGTCGGCGTTGATCGCCGCGAACGCCGACCAGTCCGTACGCCGCCAGGTCCGCAGCGTGAGGCGTGGCGTCTCCATCAGCGCCGGGACGCGGAGGTCAGCCGCCTTCACAGAGCCGGGCGGAGCGTCAGCAGGCTGGCCTCGGGGAAGCAGCCGAACCGGATCGGCGCGAACGGTGACGTGCCCAGCCCGGCCGAGACGTGCATCCACGACGGTCCCCAGCGGGAGAGCCCCTTCGCGCGCGCGGAGTCCAGGTCGCAGTTCGTCACCAGGGCGCCGTAGCCCGGCACGCACACCTGACCTCCGTGGGTGTGCCCGGCGAGCAGCAGCCGGTAGCCGTCGGCAACCATCGCGTCGAGGACCCGCTGGTACGGCGCATGGGTCACGCCGATCGTCAGCTCGGCCGACGTGTCGGCAGGTCCGGCGACGTCTTCGTACCTGTCCCAGTGGATGTGCGGGTCGTCGACTCCCGCGAACGCCAGCCGCCGCCCGTCGGCCTTCAGCTCACCTCTGGAGTTGGTGAGGTCGAGCCAGCCTGCGTCGGTGAACGCCGTACGCAGCTCGTCGATCGGCATCCGCGGCGCGCCGAATGCGCGCGGACCCTCGCGGATCCAGAAGTAGCGGAGCGGGTTGCGGCGGACCGGTGCGTAGTAGTCATTGGAGCCGAAGACGAACACCCCCGGACGCTCCAGAAGTGGCTCGTACGCATGGACCGCGACCGGTATCGCGTCGGGGTGGGAGATGTTGTCGCCGGTGTTGACCTCGAGGTCCGGCTCCAGCGCGGCGAGGCCGCGTACCCACTCGACCTTGTCCGTCTGGTCGGGCATGAGGTGAAGGTCGGAGATGTGCAGGACCCGCAGCGGCAAGCTTCCCGGCGGCAGCACGGGCACGTCGAACCGGCGGAGTCGGTAGGCCTTCACCTCGTAGCGCGCGGCATAGGCCACGCAGGCCGCGGCAGCGGCGGCGACGCCGGCGGTGGCTCCCAGGGCGACCTTGAGCTTGCGATGCACTCTGACAGGCTCCCACACCCGGGGGCCGCCCACACGGTCGCACCACGGTTCATGATCGCGAGCCGTCTGAGTGGTGG
>JBOHED010000221.1:0-3070 GCA_050700915.1 Actinopolymorphaceae bacterium
ATCCCACCGGCGTCGGTGCAGCCGTTCGAGTGGGACGTCTTCGAGTTCCCGCCGATGGTGAGCCCGTTGGCGCGTGCGGACGTACGACCCACCGAAATCGTCGGGGGTACGTCGATCTGTGCGGTCGACAAGGACCCGGCACACACCGAGATGGTCATGGACTTCCTGATGTTCTGGCTCTCCAAGCCTGGCTTCACCGTCTTCACGCAGGGCCAGGCGGAGGCCGGCGAGCTGCGCCCGGCGGGACCGACCCTGGTGGCCGGTGTGCAGTATCCGAAGGAGATCGAGGACGCGTTCGCCCGGGTGGAGCAGCAGGGCATCGTGGCGCCGGCGTACGGTCGGTTCTGGCTCGACGGCGCGGGTGGAACGACCGGCGGGGATCTGCAGAGCCTGCTCATGACGCTGCTCCGGGGCGACATCGAAGAGCGGGTCTATGTCAAACGGCTGCAGCAGTACGTCCAGCGCTCCTACCCGACGCTGCTGCGGATGGCGCACCTGACCGATGACGACGTGGCCAACCCGTCGCGCCGTCCAGTCGCCGTCTGACCGGCACGTCACCGTCTGACCGGCACGTCATTGACTGGCAGGTACGTCGCCGTCTCGCGGGCGCGTCATCGGCGGTCGCTGCTGAGGTCGGTGAACTGGTCGTGTGGCTCAGGAACACTGGCTGCCGTCGACCCCGCGTCGGGGCGTGGCCGCCTGGGCTCGCGGACGCCGCCGTCGGGTGGTCCGGCATCCGGTGGGCCCCCGCCGTCGGCAGGCCGGGCCCGGGCCCGACGGCCCCTTCCGAGTCGGGACAGAAATCCGAACCGGCCCCTGCGGGCGGCAGGTGAGGGGTCGGCGCGGCGTCGTCGGGGCCTGCGCGGTGCGGACATGTCCGGGGCTCCCTCCGGTGACGAGACGCTGGAGCCCGGTCCTCTCCGTACAGCTGGCGGGGGTTGTCGGGAGGCTGGGTCCCGGCTCGGCTCAGCCCTAGCGGCGTCCCCGCCGGAGGAGGCCCTTGCGTCCGGCGTACTTCTTGTGGGCTGCCTGTCGGCTCACGCCGAGCGCCGCGGCGATGAGCTCCCACGAGCAGCCCTGGTTGCGGGCTCTGCGCACCTGGATCGTCGTCTCAGCCTCGAGGGTCGCGTGCGCGGCGGCGATCTCGGCCAAGGCCTGGAGCGGATCCTGGGCCCTCAGCGTGGCGACGAGTGTCTCGGTCATGACGGAAAGGTAGGACGGCGGCGCACCGCTGTCAACTTGCATTGACGAGTAGGTTGAATGTCAACCTACGTTGACTCGGTGAGGCTTGTCAACCTACGTTGCGGTTTGGTCCGTACTCCTGGGCCGGGATCCGGGCTACATTCGTACGCGTGGATGCCTCGGGCGAGCTGCCCTACCCGGCGAGCTGGGAGGCCGACGTCGTACTCCGCGACGGCGGTACTGCGGCACTCCGACCGATCCGGCCCGACGACGCCGCACGCCTGGTCGCGTTCTACGCAAGGGTCTCGGCCGAGTCGAAGTACTTCCGCTTCTTCGCGCCGTACCCCCGCCTGTCCAAGGCCGACGTCAACCGCTTCACCCACGTGGACCACCGCGACCGGGTGGCGCTCATCCTGACCGTTGCCGACGAGATGTTCGCCGTCGCCCGCTACGACAGGATCGGGCCGAAGACCGCCGAGGCGGCCTTCCTCGTCCAGGACGCCGACCAAGGCCGCGGGGCCGGCAGCGTGCTGCTCGAACACCTGGCCCAGGCCGCACGGGAGAACGGCATCGAGAAGTTCACCGCGGAGGTCCTTCCCGACAACCGGCGGATGGCCGTCGTGTTCCGCGAGGCGGGGTACGAGATGGCCGGCGAGATCGAGGACGGGATAGCGGTGTTCGGCCTCGAGATCGAGCCGACCGCGATGAGCCTCGAGGTGATGGCCGCGCGGGAACACCGGGCCGAGGCGCGATCGGTCGAACGCCTGCTCACCCCGCGGTCGGTCGCCGTCGTCGGGGCGAGCCGGTCCCGGGACAAGGTGGGTCAGACGCTGGTGCGCAACCTGGTTCTCGGCGGATTCACCGGCCCGGTGTACGCCGTCAACCCGGCGGCCCGTGCGGTGGCCGGCGTTCCGGCGTACGGCAGCGTCCTCGACCTCCCGGGTGAGGTCGACCTCGCCGTGGTCGCCGTACCCGCCGACGCCGTGCGCGACGTGGTGACGGACTGTGCGGCGAAGGGGATCCACGGCCTCATCGTGGTGTCGAGCGGCTTCGCCGAGACCGGGCAGGAAGGGCGCGACCGTCAGCGGGAGCTGACCCGGTTGGCCCGGTCGCACGGGCTCCGGGTGATCGGCCCGAGCGCGCTCGGCGTCATCAACACCGACCCTGACCTGTCGCTCAACGCGACCCTCGCAGGGCGGGTCCCCGGGCGTGGCGGCATCGGGTTCTTCTGCCAGTCCGGCGAACTCGGCACCGTGATCCTGCGGACTCTCGCTGAGCGCGGGCTCGGGCTGTCGACGTTCGTGTCCGCGGGCAACCGGGCCGACGTGTCGGCCAACGACCTGCTGCAGTACTGGATCGACGACTCGGCGACCGACGTCGTACTCCTCTACCTCGAGTCGATCGGCAACCCACGCAAGTTCGGCCGGATCGCGCGCCGGATGTCGCAGACCAAGCCGGTCGTCGCCGTACGCTCCGGCAGGTTCACCCAAGGGGTGCCGCTCGGCCACCTGGTACAGCAGACGTCGGTACCCCAGGCCGCTGTCGATGCGATGTTCCGGCAGGCGGGTGTCGTCCTGGTCGACACGTTCGACGAACTGCTCGACGTCGCGCAGTTGTTTGCCTATCAGCCGCTGCCCGCGGGCCCCGACCTCGCGGTCGTGGGCAACTCCGACGCGCTGGGCATGCTCGCGACGGACGCGGCCGCCGGCGCCGGCCTGCAGGTCGTCCGGCGGCCGCCCGCGCTCCGCGCCGACGCGACCGCCGAGGACTTCGAGCAGGCCCTGACCGCCGTGGTGGCTGACGAAGCCGTCCACGCCGTCGTCGCCGTCTACGTGTCACCCATCGACGTGACCGGTGCCGACGTGGCCGCCGCGATCGGTCGCGTCGC
>JBOHED010000222.1:0-5653 GCA_050700915.1 Actinopolymorphaceae bacterium
CAGCGGAACCGCCAGGACCTCGTTGACGTGCGAGAGGAGGTAGTCGATGTCGGCCCGGCTCGCCGCGGGGTGGGCGAGGTCGAGGGTCCAGTCGGTGTCTGTGGTGCCGATGATCCAGTGGTTGCCCCAGGGGATGACGAAGAGCACCGAGCGTTCCGTCCGCAGGATGAGCCCCGCCTCGGCTGCGATCCGGTCCCGCGCGACAAGGACGTGCACGCCCTTCGACGCCCGAACCTTGAACCGTCCGCGTCCGCCGGTCAGCCGCTGAATGTCATCGGTCCACACCCCGGTGCAGTTGATGACGACCTTCGCCCGGATCGTGGTGGTCGCGCCGGAGTCGACGTCGCGGACCTTCACCCCGACGATCCGGCCGCCCTCGTGGAGGAACTCGGTCACCTCGGAGGAGTTCCGCACCACAGCGCCGTAGCGGGCGGCTGTCCGGATCACGGTGAGGGTGTGCCGGGCGTCGTCGGCCTGGGCGTCGTAGTAGCGGATAGCACCGACGAGCGAATCCTGGCGCAGCCCGGGACAGAGCCGCAGCGCTCCGGTGCGGGTGAGGTGCCGGTGCGGTGGGACAGAACGTCCGCGCGCCATCGCGTCGTAGAGCAACAACCCTGATCCGACGTAGGGCCGTTCCCACATCCGGTGCTTCAGCGGATAGATGAACGGCACCGGCTTGACCAAATGCGGCGCGATCCGGGTGAGCATGAGGTCGCGCTCCCGGAGTGCTTCGGCGACGAGGCCGAAGTTCATCTGCTCGAGGTAGCGAAGGCCGCCGTGGAAAAGCTTGCTGGACCGGCTGGAAGTGCCACTGGCGAAGTCGCGCGCCTCGACCAGGGCGGTGTCGAGTCCTCTTGTCACCGCGTCGAGTGCTGTGCCGGCGCCGGTGACACCGCCTCCGATGACCAGGACGTCGAAGGTGTGCTGGCCGAACCGGGACCAGGCATCCGCGCGCTCCTGCGGCCCCAGCGTCGCAGAACTCCTCACAACTTTCGCCTCGAATTCGCCCAGAATGTATGTACATTCACCTTCGCCAGCAGATGATCTACCGCGACGAGAGGTACGACAGCACCTGGCATACACGTTCTCCTTCTCGCGGCGACGCTTCGTACGCTACCTGGAGACTCGTCCGCCAGCGGAGTGGGAGTACAGATGGCCGAACGAAGTGAGGTCACGGATAAGTACTGCATCTTGGTCATGGGGCCGACGAAGGAGGTCCCATGACCGAACGAAGTGAGGTCAGCGACAAGTGCAGCACCTTTGTCGCCGCGATCGACCAGGGCACCACGAGCACCCGGTGCATGGTCTTCGATCATTCCGGCCGGGTCGTGAGCGCGCACCAACTCGAGCACGAGCAGATCTTTCCGCGGGCGGGTTGGGTCGAACACAACGCACAGGAGATCTGGACCAACACCCGCAAGGTGACGGCGAGTGCGTTGGCGCGAGCCGACCTCACCGCTGCCGACATCGCTGCGGTAGGCATCACCAACCAGCGCGAGACGGCGCTGGTGTGGGAGCGCGCGACGGGCACACCGGTCCATCACGCGATCGTCTGGCAGGACACGCGGACCGATCGCATCTGTGAACGGTTGGGGGCACTCGGTGGTGGCGCGGATCGCTACAAGGACAGGGTGGGACTACCCCTCGCGACGTACTTCTCCGGACCGAAGGTCACCTGGATTCTCGAGAACGTCGAGGGTGCCCGCGAGAAGGCAGACCGTGGTGACCTGCTGTTCGGCACCATGGACACCTGGCTGCTGTGGAACCTGACCGGTGGTCCCGACGGTGGCCTGCACCTCACCGACGTCACCAATGCCTCCCGCACGATGCTGATGGACCTCGCGACACTGCGATGGGACCCCGACATCGCTGCCGACATGGGCATCCCGCTGTCGATGTTGCCCGAGATCCGTCCGTCGTCCCAGGTGTACGCCGAGTGCCGCAAGGACGGCTTGCTTCCCGGCGTACCCATCGCGGGCGCCCTCGGTGACCAGCAGGCGGCGACGTTCGGGCAGGTGTGCTTCGACGTCGGTACGGCGAAGAACACCTACGGCACCGGCAACTTCCTGCTCCTCAACACCGGCACCGAACGGGTGAGGAGCGAGAACGGACTCCTCACCACCGCGTGTTACCAGATCGGCGACCAGCCGTGTGTCTTCGCCCTCGAGGGCTCGATCGCGATCACCGGCGCGCTCGTGCAGTGGCTTCGCGACAACCTCGGCCTGATCAGGAGCGCTTCAGAGATCGAGGAACTTGCCCGGACGGTCGACGACAACGGCGGTGCCTATTTCGTTCCCGCGTTCTCGGGGCTCTTCGCGCCGTACTGGCGGTCGGACGCACGGGGCGTCCTGGTCGGCCTGACCCGCTATGTCAACAAGGGTCACATCGCCCGGGCGACCCTGGAGGCGTCCGCCTATCAGACCCGCGAGGTGGTGGAGGCGATGAACGCCGACTCGGGCGTGGACCTCACCGAGCTCAAGGTCGACGGCGGCATGGTCGTGAACGAGTTGCTCATGCAGTTCCAGGCCGACATCCTCGACGTTCCGGTGATCCGTCCGCAGGTGGCGGAGACGACCGCGCTCGGTGCCGCGTACGCCGCCGGTCTCGCGGTCGGTTACTGGTCGAGCCAGGACGACCTGCGCAGCAACTGGCAGGAGGACAAGCGCTGGACGCCGGCGATGGATCCGCGGGTCCGGGACCGCGACTACGGCAGTTGGAAGAAGGCGGTCACCCGTACGTTCGACTGGGTGGATTCTGGCCATAACGCTTCGGCAGACAACGCTTGACATGCCTGGCGAGCGTTCGTAGCCTCGGCGAACTGCTGAATCGTTTCACGGTCAATGGGGGGACGATGCGAAACGCAAAGCTCCCTCGTCGCCGACGTCAGGGGTGGCGCCACCGGGAGAATTCCGCGGCGGGTCTCATGCTTCTTCCCGCCTTCATTCCCTACGCCGCGTTCGCGCTGATTCCCATCGGCTGGCTCGTCTACTACAGCTTCCACCAGTGGAACGGCTTCACCGATCCGACATTTGTCGGTCTCGACAACTACGCCCGCGTCGGCCGGGACAGCCAGTGGTGGGAGTCGGTCGTCACGACGCTGCAGTTCACCGGCGGCCGGCTGATCCTCGAGGTTCCGCTCGCACTGGCACTGGCGTACGCATTCTTCCGCGGCGTGCGCGGCGGCACGATCCTGCGGACCATCTACTTCCTTCCCTACGTCCTCTCCCCCGCGATCATCGGCATCGTCTTCGGGTTCCTGCTGCGGCACACCGGCGGACCGTTCAACGAGTTTCTGCTGGCGACGTCGTTGGTCGACTCGCCGGTCAACTTCCTCGGCGACGCCACGAACGCCCTCCTGAGTCTCATCGGCGTCGGCGTGTGGGCGCACGTCGGTATCAACATGTTGCTGTTCTTCGCGGGCATGATGACGATCCCGTCCGAGCTCACCGAGAGTGCCGCGGTCGAGGGTGCCGGCGAGTGGCAGACGTTCCGGCACATCGTCCTGCCGATGCTCATGCCGGTCGCGCGGATCGTGGTGCTCATCTCCATCATCGGCATCCTGCGCTCGTTCGACCTGGTGAAGACGCTCACCGACGGTGGCCCGGCGCGGGCGACCGACGTGATGTTCACCTACATCTACCGGTTCTTCTTCGAGCCGACGGCCATCCCGCAGATCGGCTATGCGGCCGCCCTGGGCGTCTCGGCGAGCGTGGTGATCGGGATCGTCTCGGTTGTCTACCTGCGTCTGGTCAGGAGGCAGGAGGCATGAGCGCAGTCCCGCCCCCGACCGAGGCTCCCCCACATGACGAGCAGCACGTGTCGGCCGGAGCACGTCGAGTCCCCGGCCGGCAACCACGGCGTACGCCTGGTGCTTGGGCACGCGTGGTCGTTCTCTGGATCCTGCTGACCGTCCTCGCCGTCGGCATGCTCCTGCCGCTGGCCTTCGGGTTCCTCGCCTCGCTGTCACCGCTCGACCAGATCCTCTCCAGCCGACCAGGGCTCCTTCCGCGCACCTGGGAGTGGTCGAACTATCTCGACGCGTGGACCCGGTCGAACTTCGCCCGCTACTTCGTCAACAGCGTCCTCGTCACCACCGGGGTCGTCGTGTTCGACACGTTCGCCTCGAGCATGTCCGGCTATGTCCTGGCGCGTAAACAGCTCCGTGGTCAGCGGGTGCTCGAGGCGGTCTACATGGCGACGCTGTTCATCGGACTCACGACAGCCATGCTCTATCCGCAGTACAAGATCGCCCGCGCCCTTGGCATCGACGACCTGCTGGGCATGACGTTCGTGGAGTACGCCGGCATCATGGTGATCCACGTCTATCTCATCAAGGCGTTCGTCAGTGGGCTGGGTACGGAGATCGAGGACGCCGCCCGGGTCGACGGGTGCGGCTTCTTCGGCACCTACCGCCGGGTCGCCCTGCCGCTCATGACACCGATCCTCGTGACCACGATCGTGCTCGGCTTCCAGGCCTCGTGGAACAACTACCAGGTGCCCCTGGCGTTCTCCCTCGCCACACCCGAACTCCGCACGCTGATCGTCGGGGTGTCGGCCCTGCAGTACGACGCGGTGGAAGGAATGGCGGCCTACAACGTCGTGCTGGCCGGTGCCAACATGGCCCTGATACCCATCGTGGTCGTGTTCATCGTCCTGCAGCGCTTCTTCGTCCGCGGTTGGACCGAGGGGGCGGTCAAGGGATGAGCGGACTCCTCGCCGTCGACCGGTTGCCGTACCGCGTGCTCGCGGGCTGGGTCGCGCTCGTCCGGGCCGGCGTCGTCTGGCTGCTGCTGTGTCTGCCGGTGGTGACCGCGCCTGCCGCTACAGTCGTCCTGGTGCGAACGGTCGCGACCATCGCGGACGGCCGCACACCACCGACGGTCGCCGGGAGTTGGCTCCAGGTCCGGGCGTGCTGCACCTCTGCGCTGCGACTTGCCGCCGTCACGATCGCGGGATGGGGCATCGCCGGGTCGGCCCTGCTCGGTCCCTCGCCCGGTGGCGTGTGGGACTCCGTGCTGCCGATGGTCGCCATCCCGGTGGCTGTGACGTGGGCGCTTGCCGTCCAGTGGAGCTTCCCATTGCTCGCCGAACGTGGGGAGGGTGCGCGTGATGCACTGCGTTGTTCGTACCTTCGCGCGATCCGCCGGCCGGACCTCGCGGCGCTGTGCGCGGTCGGCACGGCGGCTCTCGTCGTCGTCGGAGTCCTGCTCCCGGCAACGGTCTGGCTTCCGTACTGGCTCAGCGTTCCGGCACTGTGGGCCTGGCTCGCCTCCACCACCAGCAGACGCGCAGCTCCACAAGTCTCGCCGCTCCACAGGTCTCAACTGTCGATGAGTTTTCCCAACGGAGGGAGACACCATGAGGTTTCGTAGGTACGCGGCTCTTGTCGGCGCCGGGTTGGTCGCCGCCATGCTGGTCGCCTGCGGTGGCGATGGCGGTGGCGACGGCGGGTCCGATGGCGGCGGCGGCGCGGGCGGTGGAGACGTCAAGACCATCGTCGTATGGGACCGGGCCGGCGCCGAGGCCAGCGTGCGCCAGGCGTTCTTCAAGAAGTGGAACGCTGACGAGGGGCGCAAGCTCGGCATCAAGGTGCAGTTCGAACCGCAGGCGACCGAGAAGTACGAGGAGATCGTCCGGCTCGGCTTCCAGACCG
>JBOHED010000223.1:0-6969 GCA_050700915.1 Actinopolymorphaceae bacterium
ACTACCGCACGGCGTGGGAAGAGCTGGCGGCCGAGACCCAGCGGGTCGACGCGGGGCTGATGATCATCAAGACGGTCTCGCGCCGCAACTGGACCGAAGAAGACCACCGTTACACCACGTGGTACGAACCGTTCGACGAGCAGGAGAAGGTCAGCGCGGCGCTCGCGTGGGTCCTCAAGCATCCGCAGGTGACCGGGATCGCGACACCCGGCGAGGTGAGCCTGCTCGGCCTGCTGGTCGAAGCCGAGCGCGACCGGGCGAACTGGACCGACGAACGGATGGCTGAGGTGCTGGACGGAGTAGTGGCCTACGCCTCGCCGTTCGTCGCCATGCCGATCTGAGTTCGTCCTGCCGGCTCGGCCGTGGCGGGGCTACCCGCCGACGATGCACGGCAATTCCCCACGACCCACGCCGAATTCACCGTCCCACCGGGGGCGGCGGCGTCAGGGGCAGGTGCCCGCTGCGGCCAGCGCGGCCTTGGACGACACGTCCTGCAGCAGGGACCGGGTCTCCTCGATCTTGGCGGTGCTGGCGTCACCGGCGGGTGCGTAGCTCACCTTGACCACCTCGATCCCGACCTCGGGGAACGCCTTGGCGAGACGCCACTCGTTACCCTTCTTGACGGTCAGCCGGCCCATGACCATGCCGTCGGCACCGACCTGGACCGCCACCTTGTTGCCGTCCTCGCCTCGGACCAGGGCCTCGAGTTCCTTCTGGGCGGCTTCGCCGTCGCCCTCGGCGAAGCTGCCGGAGACACGCACGACGCCGCCGCCGGTCTCCTTCGCGGGCATGGTGTACGCCCAGGTGTTCTCGGCCTGCTCCTGGAGTTCCCAGGTGTCCGGGACGTTCACGTCGACGAACACACAGCTCACGTGCAGTCCCTCGGCCGTCGGCGTGGGTGAGGGGGTCTCACTCGGCGTCGGCGAGTCGCCTTCCTGATCCGGAGTGCTCTGCCGGTCCTTTGGCGGGAGCTCCTTCAGGGTCGCCGGGGAGAACGAGGCACCGCCGCATCCTGCCGCCACCAGAGCGAGTACGACGACGAGTGCGAGGATCCCCAGTCCGTGCGTACGGCGGACCCGGAAACGACCGGCCTGCGGCATCGAAGCCACCTTTCCCTCGTGCGCGGACACCCCTGCGGACACCCTGTGGCCACGGGCACTTTAGTGGGCGGTCGGCGTTCCGCGTGCAGGCGGGCGCGTACGCCGGAAGCGACTGCGCGCCATTGGAGGAGCCCGAGGCAGCGGCGATCCCCGTTCATGATCAAGAGGCAGAAACTTGGCGTACGGCGCCAGTTCTCTCCAGTCATCTGCCTCTTGATCATGGTCGACCCGCGCCGGACGGCTACCTCGTCGGTCACCACGGAACGGCGACCACCGCCGGACACGGCCAGTAGGCGGTCTTTACAACGTTGTGCAAGCCGAATAGAACTCACCCGACAGCAACATCATCACTGCTACGCCGACCCACCCCGGAGGGCAGCGCCATGGCCAGACGTCGGCGGATTCGCTGGACGGCGATGATCGGCGCCATCGCGGCAGGCCTGGCGTTGGCCGCCTTCTCCGCACCGCCACTCGCCGCGGCACCGTCCACCCTCGCCGCACCGTCCACCCTCGCCGCACCGTCCACCCTCGCGGCCCCGTCCACCCTCGCGGCGGCGACGTCGACGTACACGAACTTCGTCACCCGCGGCTACTCCATCGACTTCCCCGACCCTGCCGTGATGCGCGGCAAGGACGGCAGGTGGTACGCGTACTCGACCGGAGGACCGTACGACGAGGCGAACGAGCGCGGTTCCGCGTACAAGATCGCGTCCTCCGCCGACCTCGTGCACTGGGAGGACGAGGGCTCGGTCTTCGACGCGACGCACCGTCCGAGCTGGGCGGCGCCGACCACCGGCTTCTGGGCGCCGGACATCCGCTATCTCAACGGCCGGTACTTGCTCTACTTCACAGTCCCCGACACCACCACGACCGCGCAGGGCTTCGACCCGGCGATCGGAGTCGCCACCGCCGACACCCCCGACGGCCCGTGGACGCCGTCGGACGAGCCGCTGATCCCGGCCAAACCGCGCGGCAACGGTTTCGACACCGTGATCGACCCGGCGATGTTCACCGACACCGACGGCACCCACTACCTCTACTACGGCGGGTTCGGCACCGGGATCTGGATGGTGAAGCTGTCGCCGGACGGGCTCCGGGCAGCGTCCGAGCCGAAGCACATCGCGGCGTCCCGCTACGAGGGGCCGAACGTCGTCAAGCACGGCGACCACTACTACCTCTTCGCGTCGTCCGCGAACTGCTGTGCGGGGCCGACGACCGGCTACACCGTGTTCGCCGGGCGCTCCACCAGCCCGGACGGTCCGTTCGTCGACAAGCTCGGCAAGCCGCTGGCCGCCAGCCGCGCCGGCGGCACACCGGTCATCGCGCCGAACGGCAACACCTGGATCGGCACCGGCCACCATTCGGCCGTACTCGACGTCAGCGGCGAGATGTACATGGCCTACCACGCGATCGACCGCAACGACCCCTGGCTCGACGTCTCGCCGGGCTTCACGATGCGGCCGATGAACATCGACCGGCTGGACTGGATCGACGGATGGCCGATCGTCCGGGCGGGACGCGGTGCGTCGGACACGGCGCAATCCGCACCGGTCGTACGCGGCGAGGTGGACGACCGGTTCGAGGACCCGGACGCGACGGCCGACCACCTCCGACCTCTCCACGGCTCGCTCACCGTCGCCGGCCCCGACGACCGGTCCGACGCGGGTCGCTTCGCCCGGCTGGCCGGCGGATCCGCGCTGGCCGTGACGAGACCGCTCGAGCGGGCCGACGTCCGGATCGAGGCCGACGTACGCACCTCCTCCGAAGCTGGCCGCGCGGGCGTCCTCGCCAGGGCCGACGGCAGCGGTTCAGGAATCAGCGCCGTCCTCGACGCCGACGCGGGCGAACTCCGGATCGAGGCGGGCAACGGTTCGGACCTACGTACGAAGGCCGTTCCTCTCCCCGACGGCTTCGACCCGACCGCATGGCACGTGCTCGCCTTGGAAGCGCGCGGGACCCGGATCACCGCGGACGTCACCGACGCGCGGCTGGGCGACCCGTGGGCGACGGTCGCCCTCGACGTACCGCGCGACCTCGACCGCCCCGGCCGGGCCGGCGTGGTCGGCAGTGAGGGTGGCGAAGTGGACAACTTCTCCGCCTCCCGCCTCTTCGTCCCCGTCACGAAGGCCGTGCCGGACCCGAAGCCGGGCAAGGTGGCTCAGGCGTACTCCGACGACTTCGGGAGCGGACTCGGCGCCGGCTGGTCCTGGCTGCGGGAGGACCCCGAGGCGACCTTGTCCGACGGCGCGCTCGTGTGGCCCACCCAGACGGCCGACCTCGTGGGGGACGGTACGCCCGGCCTGCTGCTGCGCGAGTCGATGCCGGAGGGGACCTACATGGTCGAGACGAAGCTCGACCTCGACGTCGGCGAGGACACGGTCCGCAACTTCCAGCAGGCGGGGCTGATCGCCTACGTCGGAGACGACGACTTCCTCCGCTTCGACGTTGCCGCAGTCGGGCCGACGCGGATCGCGGAGTTCGGTAAGGAGACGGTGTTCCGGGGTCGCCGGTCGTGGGGTGGTGGGCTCGCGGGAGCGCCAGGCGAGACGACCTGGCTGCGCCTGCACCACACCCTCAACCCGGACACGGGCGAGCACCGGTTCCGCGCCGGTTCCAGCACCGACGGCGTGCAGTGGACGTGGGGCCTCACCTGGACCCTGCCGGCGGAGACGACACCGAAGGTCGGGCTGGTCTCGCAGGGCTCGCAATCCGGAACGACCGAGGAGTTCGGGCCCGCGACAGCCGTGTTCGACTACTTCCGCGTGACCCGCCCCTGACCGGGCTCCCCGTGGTCGCGCCCGCTGGGAGTCGTTGGAGGTTTCCCGTTGAGAAGCGGGAAACTCCCACAACTTGCGGGTGGGGATCCTTAGCCGGCACGCAAAGTCGAACGTAGGGTCCGGAATATGAGTGTGACGCGCTTCGGCCTGCAGATCCCCCTGTTCACCTATCCAGACGTCCCACCCGACCAGCTCTTCGAGCGGGTCGCCTCGATCGCCACCACCGCGGAGGACTCCGGCTTCGACTCGGTGTGGGTGATGGACCACTTCTACCAGCTACCCGGACTCGGGCAGCCCGACGATCCGATGTTCGAGGCGTACACCCTGCTCGGTGCTCTGGCGGCCCGCACCCGGACCGCGAAGCTCGGCACCATGGTCACCGGCGTGACCTATCGCAACCCGGCGCTACTCGCCAAGATCGTCACGACCCTTGACGTGATCTCGGCGGGCCGGGGAATCCTTGGCCTCGGCGCGGCGTGGAATGACCTCGAGCACCGGGCGTACGGCTTCGAGTTTCCGCCGACCGGCGAGCGGATGGACCGGCTGGAGGAAGCACTGCAGATCTGTCGGGCGATGTTCACCGAGCACAGTCCGAGCTTCTCCGGCAAGCACTACGAGATCGTCGAGGCGTTCAACGTCCCGCGTCCCGTCACCTCCGGCGGCCCGCCCATCATGATCGGGGGCGGCGGCGAGAAGCGGACGCTCCGACTGGTGGCGAAGTACGGCGACGCCTCCAACATCTTCGGTGGCCTGCCCACGGTCAGGCACAAGCTGGACGTCCTGGCCCGACACTGCGAGGCGTTGGGGCGGGATCCGGCGGAGCTCACGAAGACCAAGCTCGCCACGCTCGTCATCGCCGCCACCGTCGAGGAGGCCGAACGCAAGGCGACGGCCGTCCGCGCCCAGGTGGGTGACGAGTGGTTCGAGACCACGGTGATCGCGGGTGCGCCCGACCAGGTGGTCGAGCAGGTGCAGGCCCACTTCGACGCCGGCCTCGACGGCCTGCTGGTCAACCTCCCCGACGCGCAGGATCTCGAGACCGTACGCCTCGCCGGCGAAACCCTGTCGCGGCTGGCCTGACCGCAGCCCCTCCAGAACGTCAGCCGAACTCACCGTCGAGGACCCACGCCCGCACAACTCCCGGGACGAGGGTCAGAAGGCCGACTCGGCCAAGGCCATCAGGTCGTTGTCGGTACCTTCGGCGATCGCACGTTCGGCGGTGAGCTTCGGCAGGACCTGGGCGCAGAACCACCTCGCCGCGGCGACCTTGCCCTCATAGAACGCCACCTCGCCCGCACCCGGATCCGCCAACCGGTCCAACGCGACCTCGGCCTTGCGCAGCAGCAGCCAGGCACACACCACGTCGCCGACCGCGAGTAGCAGCCGGCTGGTGTTCTGCCCGACCTTGTAGAGACTCGCGGGATCGGAGTCCTGCGCTTCCGGCCGGGACGCCAGCAGGAAGCCGACCATGGCACCGACAATGCCTTGTACGTCGTCCAGGGCCTTCGCCAGCAGGCCTTTCTCGACGGCGAGCCGACCGTCAGCCGAACCCGAACCTGAGCCCGAACCCGAGCCCGACGCGACGTACGCCTGGATCTCGGCAGCCAACCGCCCGAACGCCTGCCCCTGGTCCCGCACGATCTTGCGGAAGAAGAAGTCGAGGCCCTGGATCGCCGTCGTCCCTTCGTACAGCGTGTCGATCTTCGCGTCGCGCACGTACTGCTCGATGGGGTAGTCCTGGAGGAACCCCGACCCGCCGAGGGTCTGCAGCGACTCGGTTCCGAGCAGGACCCAGGCCCGCTCGGAGCCGTAGCCCTTCACGATCGGGAGGAGCAGGTCGTTGAGCCTCGCGGCCGCCTCGTCGGGCGTCCCGGCGTGCTCGCCGAGCGCCACGTCGTCCTGCACCGACGCCGTGTAGAGCACGAGTGCGCGCAGACCCTCGGCAAAGGCCTTCTGGGTGAGCAGCGACCGGCGTACGTCTGGATGGTGGGTGATCGGCACCCGAGGCGCGGTCTTGTCGGTGGCGCGAAGGAGGTCGGCGCCCTGGACGCGTTCCTTCGCGTACTCCAGCGCGTTGAGGTAGCCGCTGGACAGGGTGGCGATGGCCTTCGTCCCGACCATCATCCTGGCGTACTCGATGATCTGGAACATCTGCCGGATGCCCTCGTGCACCTCGCCGAGCAGGTGGCCGACCGCCGGCTGTGCCCGGTCCTCGCCGAACGTCAGCTCGCACGTCGTCGAGACCTTCAGGCCCATCTTGTGCTCGACGTTAGTGGCGTGGACGCCGTTGCGGTCGCCCAGCTCGCCGGTTTCGAGGTCGACGTGGAACTTCGGCACGATGAACAGCGACAGGCCCTTCGTGCCCGGGCCGCCCGCGCCGTCGACGCCGACCGGTCGGGCGAGGACAAGGTGGACGATGTTCTCCGCGAGGTCGTGCTCGCCGCCGGTGATGAACCGCTTCACGCCCTCGAGGTGCCACGTCCCGTCGTCCTGGAGGTACGCCTTGGCCCGGGCGGCACCGACATCGGACCCGGCGTCGGGCTCGGTGAGCACCATGGTCGCGGCCCAGCGCCGGTCGATCATGTGCTGGGCGAACCGCTGCTGCCGGGGCGTGCCGTTGCGCCAGATCGCGGTGGCGAACCGTGGCCCGCTGGCGTACATGAACAGCGCCGGGTTGGCGCCGAGCACCAGCTCCGAGGCCGCCCATCGCAGCGACGGCGGGCAGGGCTGGCCGCCGAGGCCGGGGTCCAGGTCGAGCCGCCACCACTCGGCGTCGATCCAGGCCTGGAAGCTCTTCTTGAACCCCTCGGTGTGGCGTACCGACTTCGTGGCCGGGTCGTAGACCGGTGGCGTGCGATCGCTCTCGACGTACGACGCGGCGACCTCCTCACGGGCCAGCCGGTCGAGTTCGACCAGGATGCTGTGGGCGGTGTCGCGGTCGATGTCGGCGTACGGGCCGGTCTCCAGGACCGCCTCGCGGCCGAGGACGTCGAACAGCGTGAACTCGATGTCGCGGAGGTTGCTCCTGTAGTGGCTCATCGACCCGTCGCTCCCCTTGGTCACCGGCGGCAACTGAGGTGGCATCCACCCCA
>JBOHED010000224.1:0-2992 GCA_050700915.1 Actinopolymorphaceae bacterium
CCGGCGAACGAGGGTCCGCGCCCGGGCGAGGTGATCCGCATTCTGGCCGCCGGTCACGATCTCATCGTGGTCGCCCAGCGCGACATCACCTCGATCGACCGGCGAACCGGGAAGAAGAATTGGCACAGCGGACTCGAGCAGTACGACACCGACGACGTCCCGGTCACGTTCTGCGGCGCGAGCACGACGACCGCCGACGACCACCTGGCCCTGACCTTGGGCGTCGATCTCGACGCACCTGAGAGCGGCAACGTTCTCCGCCCTACGTGCGGTCTGGTCACGTCGATCGACCTGCGCACCGGCGCCATTGGAGGAACGGCCCAGCTCGCCTACAAGGGCGGCGGTCGGCCCGCGGGCCAACAGGTGAGCGGGATGCCGGTGGAGTACGTCGGAGACCAGATCGTCGCCACCTGGAACGCCACGATCTTCGGCCTGGACCCGACCGGGTTCTCCACCCGATGGAAGCTTGTCCTCGGTGACCAGAACGGCCGGCAGGGCGACCTCTGCTCCGTCGACGACATGGCCGTCGGCGGTGGCGGCACCAGCGTGGTTGCACTGTCTCACTGCATCACCGGGCGCGGCGACACGACCTATCACGTCGACGAGATCAGCGATTCCGGACGCGTCGTGCACACGTACCAGGTGAGCAACTCCGACGCGAGAACCGAGATCTCCTCTCTCGACCTTCTCTCGGCCACTCCGGTGGTGATCACGGTGCACCCCAAGGCGGAGAAGGAGGGCGGATCGCTGATCACCCTCGACGACTCCCTGCGGGTGCGCTCCGTCATTCACGACGAGCGGACGCGGATCCAGTCCGACAACGCCCTGACCACGGTCGGTATCGGCTCGGCCACACGGATCGGGACGTACCGCGTTCCGAGCCGCTCTCTGATCTCGGGCGACACCATGGTGTCGTTCACGCCGCCGAACCGCGCGAAACCGAACGAGCTCGTCGCCACCGACCTCCGCACCGGGCGAGACCTCTGGGAGAGCACGGCTCCGTCCGGCACCGTGATCTGGCAGGTCCTCGCCGTCGAGGAGGGACGGGTCGTGGCGTTGGCGGCCGATCTCGCGACCGATGGTCCCGACCAGTACGTCGTCAGCTTCGATTCGAAAACCGGGAAGGCCCTTGACCGGAACGCCAGCACCGTGAAGACCCCGAAGGGCGACCCGGTCCCCCGGGGTTTCCTCGGATACCTCTACGCCGACGAACGTGCGTACGCCGTGGAGTTCCAGTCAGCCGGCGAGACGGAGGGCGCCTTCCCGGCATGGCTGGCGTTCAGCGTCGGCTGAACATGTCGATGCCAGGATCCGTTACCGGACGCCCCTGCCGCTGGCGAGATCGGCGAGGGTCTCCACCGAGTCCAGGGTCATGGGATCGTGCAGCAGGCCGACGACTCTGCTTTCGTTCGCGCTGCGAATCGCGCCGCGGAGGAAGTTCAGATAGGCGTTCGCCGCGTAGGCGAACATGTCCCGTCCGACCGCGATCTGCGCACGGCTACGGGACCGGTAGCCGGCGACAATTGGCGGCACGATGGCCGCCGGATCGCCCAGCCCTGCCCAGTGGGTCAGCACGTAGCCGAGCTCCTGAGCTGGCGGGATCGCGCCGGCACGCTCCCAGTCGAAGACGACGAGCCGGTGGGCGGCGGCCCCGAAGTTCGCAGGGCCGAGATCGCAGTGGCTGAGCACTGCCGCCTCGTCACCGACGGACCCCGCGAACTCTGCTAGGCGTACCAACTCCGGATACAGCTCTTCGAAGCCCGACGCCCATGGAGGATCCGACGCGCGGACGAGCACGCGGAGCTCTCCCCATTCGGCGGAACTCGGCGGTGTGGTCAACCACGGTGTGACACCATGCGGCGCCCCGAGCCGCAAGTCGTGCAGGGTTGCCACGATGTCCCCGACGATCACCAGCCGGTCCCGCTGGACGAGTGTCGCTGGATCCCGCAGGACGTCGGACCACTCGCTGGCCAGCCAATGCGCGCCCCCGGCTGTCGCGACCGCACGTCCATCCGCTGTTCGCATCGATCGAGGCGACGCGACCCCCGCTGCACGCGCCGCGTCCTGCAGCCTGGCCTGGACCTCGAGCCCTGCACGGTCCGGTTCGTGGAAGAGCCTCTTCACCGCCCACTCGCCGGTGGTCGTGGCCACCTTGAAGACCTCGCCGGAGACGCCGCCATCGACAAACGAGGCCGGCCCTTCGATCGCGCCGAGCCCGAACGCTGTCGCCACGTCGATCAGTACGTCCGTTTCGACCACACCTTCGTTCACGCTGTCGTACCCGCTGTCGTACCCGTCGAGAAGGTAGCCTAGTGCCGGAATATTGTGGAAAACAAGGCGGTCTCGAGCCTGTCGGGTTGATCATCATCTGGTAGAATCGTCGGTATGTTCGATCACGGGGGTGTGGACTTCTCGGCGTTGGCTTCGGCTCCGCCGGGTGCTGAGCTTGCCGCTGTGTTGTCGCGGATCGACCTGGCTTCGGTGAATGGGCATGTGCGTGTCCTGGTGATGGTGGCGTGGGAACGGCAGTCGTCATGGGTGTCCGCGCGGTTCTACGAGTCGATGGCGTTCGTGGCGCGGTCGCCGGCGTGTGAACCCGATTCTGTTCCTGAGTTGCTGGAGTCGTTTACGGAGTTCGCGTCCGCTGAGGTTGGTGCGGCGTTGTGCCTGTCACCACGCTCGGCCGACCGGGAACTGACGCTCGCGTTCGAACTCACCGAACGGCTCCCGGGCACCCACGCGGCTTTGGCTGCTGGTGCGATCAATCTGGGGAAGGCGCGGACCATCGTCGAAGAAGCCTGCTGCCTGTCCCCGGACCTGGCCCGGGTCGCGGAAGAGTTCATCCTCGCCGCCGAAGCCGCGTCCAGTACTGGTTTGAGTCGGGCGCAGTTGGTGCGGCGACTCCGCCGCAAAGTACTCGACCTCGACCCCGAAGGAGCCGAAGAACGCCGCAAGAACGCACAACAAGGCAGACGAGTCAGATACGGCACCG
>JBOHED010000225.1:0-14628 GCA_050700915.1 Actinopolymorphaceae bacterium
GTCGATATCAGCGGCGGTAGCCACGTGTGGATGTAGACACTGACGGCCGATGTAGGCACGTCCGCCCCGTTGAGCCGCGACAATGTCGGCCACAGGCCGGATCGGCTCGCGACGAGCACGACCACCAGGCCGACGGCCACACCGATTGTTGCGATGATCCGATCTGATGACCAGCGGGACGACTCATCCGTTGACTGCCGCTGGTGTGACTCTTCCGTTGGCTGGGACCGACTCGACTCGGCTGTGGCGTGGGACCGATCCGACGTGTCTGTGGGCTGCGACCCGTCCACCTCCATCCGCAGCCCGCTCAGGATCACGAGCAACCCGGCGATGAGTCCGAGCAGCAGGAGGGGGATGAGCAGGATGGTCGCCTTGGCCGCGGCCGGACCCAACCGAAGGGTCGAGAATCCGACCTGGACCATGTCGACCATCGGTGTGGTCGTCGCTCCGGACGGACCGCCCCCGGTGAGGACGTACGGAAGGCCGAACGACTGAAGTGCGAGCGCGACGGTGGTGATCACACCCAGCGCGGCCAGGACGAGGGTCGTCGGCCAGATCCGTCGGCCGTCCTCCCGGCTGCTCTTCCCGCCAGGCTCCCGGCGACGCAGCACCGCCAGGAAGATCGTGACGCCGACACCGCACACCAGGCCGAACGTGGTGAGCCAGACGGCCTTCCGGACCTCCATGGGAACGGCCTCTGCATCCTTGAGGATGGACACCTGCTCGTCGATCAGAGAGAGCAACCGACCGGCGGCCAGTGTCGACGTACCAACGACCACCATTGGTAGCGCGAGCGCTATCCGGACGACCCAACGGACCGCACGACCCGCTCGATGGGTCGCGTACGCCAGCAGTGGAGCCACGACGAGCAGCGTCACGAGCGGCAGCACACCGAGCGACAGCGCGAATCCGAATATGTGGCCGAGACGTTCGGAGATCGCCTCGTAGTTCTTTCCCCCGACGTCCTTCTCCGCGGGACCCATGCTGACGTCATGGAAGCTGAGGCGGATGGTGGAGTACGTCGGGCCGACGTAGCTGATGAGGAGGGCAACGAGTGCCGGCAGCAGAAGGAGCAACCCGATGCCGGCGGGTACGGAACGTCTCCTGCTAGCTACCGGTTCCACTTGAGGCTCCGGTTCCACCTGAGACTGGGACTTCAACGGGACACGCCTAGCCAGTCAGTCGCCCAATAGGAGCGAGCAGCATGGTGGACATCAGCCGCTGAGAGCAGATGCGCTGTCCCGATGGGCAGGTTCGTGCCACGCATCGGCGATCATGCGAGCTGCGTGCGCCGAGGCGAGGCGACGCACCCACGTGCCGGGCGACGTCTCGCGAGGCGCGAGGACTCAGCGTGTTGGCCCTTCGGCGGTTGACTCCTCAGGCGCCGGTCGAGGGCTGGGGACCGCGTTCGAGGATTTCGGCGAGGAGCCCGGCGGTGGCAGTGAGATGTTCCTGGTCCCAGGTCCATATGCTCCACCCCAGGTGGGTGAAGCCGATCTGCAGCTCGTAGCAGTGGTGGCGTATGGCGGCGTCGACGAGGGCGCTCTGGTCGGCCCGTATGTGTGGGTCCTGGAGCAGTCCGGCCAGTGGGTCGATGGCGGCGATCCCCGGGTAGAACACGGGCCCCCAGACACTGCACCAGGCGGCGTCGTAGAGGAAGTCACCGCGTAGCGAATTCTTCCAGGAAAGCACGGCTTGAACCCGGTGACAGTCCGGACTCACCAGCACGTTCCCGTGCAGGAGATCACCGTGGATGAGGTCGCGGCGTTCGGGGCACGCCGCGATCAGCGTGTTCACCCGGTCGCAGACCGCCGTGGACAGGGCCGCGAGCTTCGGGTCGGCGTCCATGGCGGCGCGCCATCCGTGCGCCCGGTTCCCGGGATCGTCCACCAGCCTGGCGAGGACAAGTTCCCGCCAACTGCGGGCCGGCGCGCCTGCCGGGTGCCACATCACCGGCGTGCCGGGAGATGCGGGTACCCGGTGGAGCGCGACGAGCAGGCGGTTGAGGGTGGGGGCGACAGCATCGGCGCGCTCGACGGGCGTGTCCTCCAGGAACCGCCCGTGATGACGGACCGAGATGGCGTAGGCCCGTCCGGTCGGTGTGGTCCCTACCTCCCTGACCTGTGGTACGGGCAGATCCGGTCCGCTGAAGGCCATGGCCATCTGGTCGGCTTCGTACCAGGAACGTTCACGACCGAAGCGGATCACCAACTCTTCCCCGCCCGCTCGGTAGGCCCATGCCGATGACCACGCCCCGCCGGTGAGGGGCTCCAGGTCGCTGGGAGTGCCGCCGGAATGCTCGGCGAGGAACGCGGCGACGTCTTCGTACGTGGGCTGTTCCACCCCGCCAGTATCCGCCCAAGTCGTCCGCGGGCCCGTTGACGGGTCGCTGGGCGCCGGCCATGCGTCGATCGCGTTCATGATGTGGGCGCGGGATAGTCCGCGGTCGTTGGGTCCGTCGCCCATGGGGAAGTAGACCTTGGACGCGAGGACGTGGTCATCACGCCGGTCGAACGTCTTGCAGAGCAGCCGGCCGGCGACCTGTTCGCTCACGCCGGCGGAGTACATGTCGGCCGTGTCGAAGAAGGTCACGCCGGCCTCGACCGCTCGCCGTACGATCGGCCGCGGCCTCGGGTAGGAACCACGGCGCAGCCGCGGGATCGCCGTACCTCGCCGTCCAGGATGCAGTTGGGCGGACGTGTACCACTCATGTCTGCCTGGGCGAACTGCACGCCGGTCAGGTTGCAGTCGACGAAGAGCGCACCCCTGAGGTCGGCGTCCGTGAAGTCAGCCTGGGTCAGGTTGCAGCCGGAGAAGCGCACCTTGGTGAACGAGGTGAACCGAAACGTCGAAAGGTCCATCCGGCACTGGTCGAACACCACGTCTGGGTCGACGACCCGAGCGCCGAGGTTGCGAGGATCTCCGGACAGGGACTGGAGCCGGTCGACGTCGAGAAGCACGGCTCGGTCTGGAAGTACGTCTTCCACGACCACGACGGCAACGAAACCGAGATCGGCGGCGAAGTTGCGGCGACCGGATGATCACCGGCCAGGTGGATGTTTCGGGGCCGCTGATTGTGGCGGTGTAGCCGTCGGCAAGGCGTCATGTGGGGCAGGAAGCGCCCGCCCTAGGCGGGCGAGTGGGGACAGGACCATCAGCAGTGGGGACAGCATCATGCCGGCGGCCGTCACCAGGAGGCTCGTGCGCAACCCCCATTCGTCTGCGAGATAGCCGCCGAGCAGTGAGCCGAGCGGGGTCAGACCCATACCAACGAAGGTGATCGTCGCAGCTGCTCGACCTTGCAATCCGTCTGGGGTGGCGGCCTGTCGTACGGCATGAACCGTGACATTGACCAGCTGGCCGAAGGCTCCGAACACGAAGTTTACCGCCATGAGCAACGGGATCGTCACCGTAGAAGGGCCGTGCAGTGCTGGCACACACAGCATCACGCCGTCGCCGAGTGCCGCTGCGGACACGAGCACGATGCCGTGACCGAACCGGCGCGGGAGATGGGCGGCAAGGAGCGAGCCCACCAGCGCGCCCGGCCCCGTCGCTGCGAGCGCCACGCCCATAGCGGCACCCGACAAGTACAGTTCCCGCGGCAGGAAGAGAAGATAGGCGGTCATCGTGGCCGCGAAGAAGAAGTTGAAGGCTGCCGAGGCCAGGCACACGGTTCGCAGCGAGGTATCGCTGATGATGAAGCGGAGTCCGTCGTGGATCCGCCGCCAGACCGGCGAGGGCCGTTCCGAGTGCCCCAGTATCGACTCGCGGCGGCGGATCGGCCGGATCGACAGGCAGGAAAGCGCGAAGAACAGCGCGCAGGACGCTGCGGCGATCGGCGCCGACAGCAGCGACACCAACGCGCCGCCGATGGCCGGGCCGCCGATCTGGGCAGCCGACCGGCTGCCTTCGAGCGCACTGTTGCCGCGCACCAGCTGATCGCGCCCCACCAGGCGTACGAGAGAGGACTGGTACGCCACGTCGAAGAACACGGACAAGGCTCCGACGGCGAAAGCGACCACGAGCAGCGCCGGCAAGCCGAACCCGTAGAGGACTGCCAGGACGGCTCCGGCCAGTGCCAGGGTCCGGCCGAGGTCCGCCAGCACCATCACGGTTCGGGTTCGCCACCTGTCCACCCACGCGCCGACGAAGAGCGAGAGCAGCAGGATCGGCGCCTGCGCTACCGCGCGAACGGCGCCCAGCTCGCTGGCCTCGGCGTTGAGCGTCAACACGGCGATCAGTGGCAGGATCACCAGGCTCGTGTGCTCGCCGAGTTGGGAGGCGGTCTGGCCCAGCCAGAGCCTGCGGAAGTCGCTGTTCCGCCACAGGCTTGGCGGAACCGGTTGAGCAGAATTGGAAAGAGCGGAAGGAGCGGACGGCACAGGGACCCCTTGGGTGACCGAGGACGAGGCCCGCCGCACGGCGCACGACTGGTGCGCCGACAGTGCAGGCAGGAAAGACTCGCTGTGCCGCAGATCAAGGGCAGCACGCGATGACAGGCCACTCAGGGCCTACGACGTCAACGCGCGCTTGAACGACCGGGCATCTCTCAGCTCCTCGTGGGTCACTCGCAGCCTGCACACTAATCCCTCGCTGGCCCGGCGCGAAAGGCGATAATGGGCCACGGACGGGCGCTCATGCCGGAGGTCGCCGCCCTGGCTCAGAGTTGCTGGGTGAGGTTGACAGGATTGCCATCCGGATCGGTGATGTGAGCGACCCGATGGCCCCACGGCATGTCCTTTGCCTTACCGCGCACTTTCCCGCCCGCCGGCTCCACCCGCGGCAGCAGGTCGTCGACGTTCTGGACGAACACAGCCATGACGACCCGGCCCGGCGCCGCGTCGGCTCCCGGCTTGGGGGTGACCAGGCTCAGGCCGGAATCGCCGAGCCGGAGTGCCACGAAGAACGGCCCCTTCTTGCCCGGCACACGCATTTCCTCCTCGGCGCCGAACAGGTCGGAGTAGAAGGAGCTCAACCGCTCGATGTCGTGGGTACACAGGATCGGCTGGATAGCGAACTTGCTTGGCTGATTGCTCATATCGCGCTCGATCTCCCTTCGTGGTTGGCTGCTCATTCGGCGGCAAGCGGAATCTCGCCGCCGGTCTTGCTGTAACCGAGCGCTTCGACAATCTGCCCGTCCCGAACCCTCATCAGGTTCACGCCTCGCACCGAATCCGCAGGGCCGTCTCCGAAGCGGTAGCGCCAGCGGATCGTCGCCTGGTCGCCCGACACCGCGATGTCTTCGGTCTCGAACTGTGTGGTGCGATCCTCAGCCAGCGCCTTCCAGAAGGTCAGGCACGCCTCGCGGCCTTCAGTGCGAGCGCCGTCAGGCGCCGGCTGAATCGCCTCCATGACGCAGTCCTCGGCGATCAGATCGCCCAGTGGGCTGGGGTCGTGGTGGACGAATGCGTCGTTGAAGCGGTCGATGATCTCTGCTGTGGTGCGCTGGGGCATGTCGACTTCCTAGATAGAACGGTCGGTCTATACGGACCATATCGACCGGTTGATCTACTCGCAACCCCGTGGCACGCTGGCTTTCATGGACACCCGCACCAGGAGTCGCCCGCGTGAACGGCTACTTGCCGCCGCCAAGGAGTTGACGTACAGCCAGGGAGTTGGCGTGGGCGTTGACGCCATCCTCAAGAAGGCGAACGTCGCCCGAAGATCGCTCTATGAGCACTTTGGCGGGAAGGACGGGCTGATCGCGGAGGTGCTGCGACTGACGACGGCCGAGGATGAGGCGCTTTTCCGCGAGACCATGCAGGCCGCTGGCAACGATCCACGCGTTCGCCTGCTGGCGATCTTCGACATGCTCGCCAAGGTCATCGAGGACCCGGACTTTCGCGGCTGCCGATATCTAGCAGTGGATCTCGCCTTGAGCGATCCCGACCATCCCGCACACGAGATCACGCGCCAATACCGCCAGCACGTCCACGAACTCCTCGAGGACGAACTCATCAAGCTCGGCCATCAACAGCCGGCATCCGCCGCCAACCAACTCTTGTTACTCATCGACGGGACGCTCGCAGCTGGTGTGACAAAACCCGACACCGATCCAGCACGGCTAGCTCGGCAACTGGCCGAACAGGTCATCGGTGCAGACGATGAGAAGAAAGCTCGACGCCCTGGCGTTCGGGCCACACGGCGATCAGGTGGCCAGACTCGGCAACGGGCGAGAGCGTAGCTGGCCGAAATCCTGGTGCGTCGGTGGCGTACGGGCGAGGTGGCATGGTGGGGGCGTGAGTAGCGATGTCGCCGGGTGGCCGAAGGAGGCGTACGACCTGCTGCGGCGCCTGAATGGTGATCTGTCACCAGAAGTCCTCCAGACGCACCGTGAGGAGCATGATCGACTGGTTCGCCGGCCGATGCAGTGCTTGTGCGATGCCCTTGGGGTGGTGGGCAACTACGGTCGGGCGTGGCCGTCGGCTCGAAGTTCCCACCTGGCGTCATGGCAGCGGACCGGCGCGCTCGTGTGGGTTGCGCGGCGGGTGCACCTGACTGCGGTATTCGACCTCGAGGGGTTGCATGTCGAAGGCGGGTGGACGTCCAACGACACCGATCAGCTGTGGCGTTACCGCGCCGTCGTCGATGACGACCATACCGGCGGCGAGCTGGTCGAGATCGTCGCCGACTTCGACAAGGCGGGGTACACATTGACCGACGACCGGCTGACCCGGATGCCCCGCGGATATTCGCAGGATCATTCCCGGTCCGAGTTGATCCGGCGCCGGACCTTCCTCGTCCGTCGCGACCTCGGCACCGGTCCGTGGCTGCACTCGCCGGGGGTCACCGACCACGTACGCGCGGCATTCGGTGGGTTGCTGCCGTTGATGTCGTGGTTCGACAAGTACGTCGCCACCGCCGGATCCGCCGCGCCCAGCTGATGCGCTGCGCTCGGCTGCTTCCGTCGGCGCGTGCGAGTCAGCGTCGAGGGCAACTGCTGGGGATCACCGGCTTATGCAGCTGACGTTGTCTCGATCGCGTCAAGGTCGCGTACGGCATAGCGGTGGTGCTCCCACTCCTCCTCGATGATCGTGTGCAGGCAGGAGAGGACGGTCTCCTCGTAGTCGGGAGCGTGTGGATTCTTGCGCTTCGCGGCCAGGTCGTCGGCAGTGACGGTGGCGAGGAAGTCGCGCACCATCGCGACCCGGTTGGAGCGGGCCTCGAGCACGTCGGCGTACGACGGCGTGGCCGTCGTGGAGATCGACGTGTCCACGCCGTCGCCCGCGGGGCCGGCGTCCCGCAGGGCGAGGGGGTGGAACGGCTTCTCGATCTCCAGGACCGCCCGGCCTAGCCACATGTCCGTCGCTACAAGCAGGTGCCGCAGGGTCTGCGTGAACGACCACTCGCCGGCTACCGACACGTCGACGGTGCCGGCCGGCATCGCCGCGGCGCGTTCGAGCGTGGCTGCCCAGGTGCGCTCGAGTGCGGCCCAGGCCACGCGCAGGCCGTCCGGATCATTGGCGCACCTTTCGGCGCGGCCGGGAAAGCGGCGGTTGAGCTCGGCGTCGACGAAGGGGACCACGTTGACGCCGTTGACGAGCAGCGGGCTCCCGCCGCCGCCTTCGCAGAGCCATGGTGCGTCGATCTCCACCCCGGACACGTCGACGCCACGCATCACGACGCCGGACAGGTCGGAGCCGACGATCCGGGCGCCATTCAGGTGTACGCCGGTGAACTTCGCTCCCTGCAGGTCGTCGGACCCACTGAAGGTTGCCATGACTTCTCCTATCAAGTTCCCTGCTGCCGTTGGCGAAAGTCAGCCGCCGAGGCGAGCGCAGCTGGCATTGTCTCTAAACGATCAACACAGCTGTCGGGGCCGCAGGACCGTGCAGGTCGCTGATCTCGCCGCGTCAGCCATCCGCAGATGGTTCTCTGGCCGAGTGCGGTTTGTCCAGGCGCAACGGCGTGTCGCCAAGCGAGAGAGTGCCTGTCACGGTCGGCGACTCACCGGCGATGAAAGCTCACTTCGGCGGCGTTTCAGAGCGTCCCGCCGCGCAGAAGGAACACCACCACGAGTACGACGGCCAGTACGGCTGGTGTCCAGAAGGTGATGATCAGCCCGCGGCGCAGCCGGCGGCGTGCTCCCGCCAGAGCAGCCTGTGGCGACCCGGGAGCCGAGGGTGCCGAGCCCAGACTCGGGGTGACAGGGAGCCGCGCGGCGAGAACCCATCCGGCAGGATCCTCCGAGCCAGCGGGTCCAGCGGTGACTGTGCCGCCGACGAGGCGGACTCGTTCGTCCAGGCCGACGAGACCGTATCCGGGCCTGGAGCTGTCGTCGCGCTGAGCCGCACCGGCAGCTGGAGGGCCGTTCGTCACGGTCACCTCGATCGCGTCGAGGGTACGCCGCAGCACGACCCGCACGCTGGCTCCGGTGGCGTGCCTGGTCGCATTCGTCAGGCCTTCCTGCACCACCCGGACGACGGCGCGCGACGTGGCGTCCGGCAGCCCGCAAGCGGCTCCGTCGCCGACATCGAGGCGTACGTCGACGCCGTACGCCACGGCACGGCGGACCAGGGCGTCGACCGGGCCACCCACCGGGCCACCGCCCGGCACGACGACCGGATCGACCGGCGCAGGGTCGCCCTCGGCGCGCAGCACGCCGATGATCTGCCGCAGCCGGTCAGTGGCCGAGGCGGCGGACTCGCGCAGCTCCGCGGCGGCCCCGGCGACCTCCGGCATCGTCGCCGCGACCTGGAGGGCGGACGCCCGCACTGCCAGCAGGCCGAGCTCATGACCGAGCGAGTCGTGCATGTCCGCGGCGATGCGGGCACGCTCGCGCAGACGTTCCTGCCCGACGGAGCGGGCGTGCTCGGCCTCCAGACGGGCGGCGAGCTCGAACCCGGCGGCCGCCAGGTCGGCCTGCAGCCGTAGGTACTGGCCCACCGCCCACGGAACGATCACCGTGAGGAGCAGCGTGGAGGCGGCCGTGAACCAGTCGTCCCCGCTCAGGTGACCCGGGAGGAGCGCCAGCGCCGCCGCGGCCACGACCAGGAGCGCCGCCAGCTGGGCGGCCGCCGCCCGGCCGGCGGTCCGCCGGCCGAGCAGGAAGGCGAACAGGATGACGGCCGGCGTGAGTTGCTCCAGGTAGATGTCACGGGCCACCACGATGCTGGCCACCTGGGGGACGGCGGCAGTGAGGACCGGCCATCGCCGGGAGACGGCGACCGCCCCGGCGAGCAAGGCGGCGCCGGCGACCTGCAGCACGGGCAGGCTCGTCCCGGCGTAGGTGGGTAGCGCCTCGTCCGACAGCCACAGAGGCAGGGCGGCGATCACCCACACGAGGACGTCTGTGCCGAGGCGGCGGGCGGTCGGCGACCTCAGGAACCTCATCCCGTCACGCTACGGCGTCCCTTCGCCCCGGTATCCCTGGCGAAAGTGGGGGGTGGCCACTGCCGATCGGTGGGTACGGCGCGCCGCCAGCCTTCCGTACCGTCCTGCTCATGATCCGCCTGACACACCTCACCAAGCACTACGGCACCGTCACCGCCGTGGACGGGCTCGACCTGGAGCTGAGACCGGGGCACGTGACCGGGTTCCTCGGCCCCAACGGCGCCGGCAAGTCCACCACGATGCGCCTGATCCTCGGTCTGGACGCCCCGACCAGTGGTACGGCGCTGATCGACGGCAGGCCGTACGCCGAACTGCCGCACCCGCTGCGCACTGTCGGTGCGCTGCTGGACTCCAGGGCTGTCCACCCGGGACGTTCCGGCCGCGACCACCTGCGGGTCCTGGCGCGCTCGCAGCGCATTCCGGCGTCCCGGGTGGACGAGGTGCTGGAAATCACCGGCATGACGTCTGCCGCGGGACGCCGGGCGGGTACGTACTCCCTGGGCATGTGCCAGCGACTGGGCATCGCCGCGGCGCTGCTCGGCGACCCGCAGGTCCTCATGCTGGACGAACCCGTCAACGGCCTGGACCCCGATGGGGTCCGCTGGATCCGGACCTTGCTGCGTTCGCTGGCCGGTGAGGGGCGCACCGTGTTCGTCTCCTCCCACCTGATGAGTGAGATGGAGCAGACCGCCGACCGCGTAGTCGTTCTGGGCCGTGGCCGTCTCGTCGCCGACACGTCCATGGCGGACCTGCTGGCGTCCGCGCGGACGGGCAGCATCGTCCGCGGGCCGGACCTTGCGACCCTGGCTGCCGCGTTCGACGACGCTCTCCTCGAAGGGCCCCGGCTCAGCGACGACGGGGTGCTCCACGTCCCCAGAGCCACGCCGCAGGAGGTCGGTGCTGCGGCGTTCGCCCTCGGCGTCGAGATCCACGGCCTCGAGCCGGCCGCCGCCTCCCTCGAGGACACCTACCTGCGGTTGACCGCCGACGCCGTCCAGTTCACGTCGGGAACCGTCGGCGCTGCCGTCGACCCGACCACCGAGGAGGCCACCAAATGACTGCCCCTGCGCGTGCTGCTCGAAGCGACCTGTCCGTCGTCGGGCATCCCGGTGGCCGAAGGCTGGGCCTGCGGGAGGCCGTGGCCGCGGAGTGGCTCAAGCTGCTCACCGTCCGGTCCACCTGGTGGTTCGCGCTCGGCCTCCTCGCCCTGCTCCTGACCATGGCGGTCCTGGACGACGGGGAGGGCGAGCCGGGCTCCGTACGTTCCCTCACGGTGGGTCTGGCCGCCGTGAGCTACTTCGGCCAGTACGTCGTCGCCGCCTTCGGTCTCCTCGTCGTCACCGCGGAGTACGCCACCCGGTCCATCACCGTCACGCTCGCTGCCACGCCGTCGCGTCCACGGGTCCTGGTGGCGAAGGCGATCGTCGCCTGCGTCGCCGCTGGCGTGCTCGGGGTGGTGGCCACCGCCCTCGGTGTCGGCGTGGCCGCCGGCAGGTTCGGCGAACTCGACCACATCGCGGGTCCCGCGACCGCGCAGGTACTCGCCACCGGCGGCTACCTCGGTCTGTTGGCCGCGCTGTCCCTGGGCGTCGGGGCTCTGGTCCGCCGCACCGCCGGGGCGCTCACGGTCATGGTCGTCCTGCTTCTCGTGGTGCCTGAGCTCCTGGCCCTGGCCTCGAGGCGGTTCGGCCTGCGATGGCTGGACACGCTCGCCGGGTGGACACCGGCCCAGGCCGGCTGGCAGCTCATGACCGGACACTGGGAGTACGCGGCACTCCTGCTCGCCTGGGCCGTGGCGGCGGTGGCCGCGGGGGCGTGGGTGCTACGACGGCGCGATGCGTGACACCGTGCGGCATTGTCGTCGGCCTGCCGGCCATGCCGTCCCTGCCGTCCGTACCCCGCGTTTATCAGGTCGGGTCGGCCACGATCCCCGCCTCGTGCGCCAGCACGGCCGCCTGGACGCGGTTGCGTACGCCCAGTCGGGCCATCAGCGCCGACACGTGGGCCTTGACGGTGCCCTCCACGAGAAAGAGCCGCGCGCCGATCTCCGCGTTGCTGAGTCCCTCACCCACCAGGGCCAGCACGTCCTGCTCGCGGGGCGTGAGGCCGGCGACCTTCGCGCGGGCGGCCTGCTGCCTGCCGAGCAGGCCACCACTCAGCCGCGCGACGACCTGGTGGGCCACCTTCGGCGACAGGAACGCGGCCCCGTCGTGGGCGGCCCGCACGGCGGCCATGAGTTCGTACGGGTCGCCGGACTTCAGTACGAAGCCGCTGACGCCGGCCTCCAGCGCCGCGGCCACGTACTCGTCCTCGCCGAACGTCGTCAGCACCACCACCGCGGTCGCCGGGGCGACGCGGCGCAGCTCGGCGGCCGCGGCGAGGCCGTCCAACGCGGGCATCCGGATGTCCAGCAGCGCGACGTCGGGCCGGTGCGCGCGTACGGCCTCGATGGCCTGGTGTCCGTCGGCGGCCTCGGCGACGACCTCGATGTCCTGGGCCGCCGCGAGGATCCCACGGACGCCGGCCCGCATCATCGCCTCGTCGTCGGCGAGCAGGACTCGGATCACACCGACGACGCTACCGGCTGGACGAGCACCTTCTGGCCATCCGGGTCGGTGACCGTGAGCTCGCCTCCGTACTCGTCGGACAGCGTGACATCCGCGTGTCCGGCGGCGACCAGGCGCTCGGCCAGTTCCTTCAGCGGCTCGCGTGTACGGAAGCCGATCCGTACCGATCCAGGTGTGGTGTCGGCGGTCGGCGAGTGGAGCGCGACGAGTCCGCCGTCGGGACCGCTCCACACGCGCCACCACTCGTCGTCGCCCTCGTCGAGGCGTACGAACCCCAGCGACGCCAGCGTCTCGCCGAACGTGCCGGCCGGCGGCTCGTACTTCAGCGGCATCGACACGATCCCGTGCTCAGGCTGGGGTTCGTCGAGCTGGTAGCCGTAGTAGTCGTCGGGACGTTCGTTGATGTAGAGCTCCCGTTGGTGGAGGTCCCGCACGGTCAGTACGCGGCCCCACGCCTCGTCGTAGATCTCAGAGTCGACCAGTCCCGCCGCGGCGAGTCGCGCCTTCAGGGCATCGGCACCGGCCACCTCGAAGGTCAGGTCGGTCTCGCCCGATGCCGCACCACTCGGGGCGTCGGCGGTCGCGTGGAGCGCCACCATTCCTGAGGCACCGGCCATGACACCCCACTTCTCGGCGCCCGTCACGCGTGGGGACAAGCCCAGCAGGGCAAGGAAATCCCGCATCCGCGGCAGCTGGTCGCTGAACCTCATCGGCATGACGGCGACGTCGGTCCGGTTGTTGCGTGACTCGTTCATCGGTTCACCCCTCCCGGGGTCGCAGGTAGTCGGTCAGAGCCTGTTCGACAAGTGCCGACAGGCTGGTCTGGTCGTCGATGGCGCGGTGTTTGACGCGCCGGATCAGCGCCGGCGGCAGGTAGACGTTCAGCTGCGCCTTCGCCGGTGGCGCGTCCAGTCCGCCACTGTCCTCTCGCATCGTTGCCTCAGCTCCCTCTCACTGTCACTCGATGGACAGAATGCTAGCAAGCTAGGAGATCAAGCGCTAGCCCGCCGGCCGCGCCCACCGCCTGGGTGGTCGCGCTGCCGCGGCGGTGTCGAGGACGGTGAAGATCATCATGGAGAAGTCGGGCACTCCGAGTCGCCGCGGTGACCGTCTTCTCCGTGATGATCTTCCTGAGTTGGCTTCACGGCTGTCCTGCCTGGGGCAACGAGCCCCGACGACCTTGCGGCGCCGACCACCAAGAGCCGTGGCGCGGTTGACATGCAGCCGTTTGGCTGCCTAACTTGTACGCAGCCAACTGGCTGCATGTTTGGAGTGGCAGATGGACGAGGTGTTCAAGGCGTTGGCGGACGCGAGTCGCCGCCGGCTGCTCGACAACCTGAACGCCCGCAGCGGTCAGAGCCTGCGCGAACTCTGCACGGGTCTGGACATGGCCCGGCAGTCCGTCAGCAAGCACCTGGCCGCCCTGGAGGCCGCCAACCTGGTCACCACCGTGTGGCGCGGCCGGGAGAAGTGGCACTACCTCAACGCCGAACCGATCAACGCCATCGCCGAGCGGTGGATCAACCAGTACGACCGCGGCCGCGTCCACGCACTCGCCGACCTGAAGACAGCATTGGAGTCAGAACCCATGAGCAAGCCCGAGTTCGTCTACACGACCTACATCACCACCACGCCCGAACGGCTCTGGCAGGCGCTGACCGATCCCGCCTTCACAGCGCAGTACTGGGGGACCACGTTCGACACGGACTGGACGGTGGGATCGACGATGACCTGGGAGGAGCACGGGAGGAAGACCGCCGATCCCGCGCAGGTCGTGCTCGAGTCCGAGCCCTACCGGCGGCTTTCGTACTCCTGGCACACGTTCACACCCGAGTGGTACGCCGGAGCCAAGGACTGGGTGAGCGAGGACTTCCTCGAGAAGGCGGTCAAGGAACGCCGGTCGAAGGTCACCTTCGACATCGAACCGGTCGGGCCGGTCGTCAAGCTCACCGTCGTCCACGACGGCTTCGAGCCGGGAAGTGTGGTCCTGGAGACCGTCAGCCAAGGTTGGCCGCAGCTGCTGTCCAGCCTCAAGTCGCTGTTGGAGACGGGTTCAGCCCTCCCTGAGCCCCAGCCGGCCTGAGCCCCAACCCGCCTGAGGTGGCAGGAGTACGCCTCACTCGGCGTCGTGCAGCACCAGTGCCGGCGTGTGCCGGTGGCCTGAGCGGACGACGCTGACGCCGTGGCGTACGGGCGCCTTCGTCCAACCCCGCTTGGACTCCAGCGGTCGGTCGAACGTGGTGAAGACCAACGCCTGCCCCTGCCCGAGCGTGACCGACGTACCCCGCGACTGTGCCCTCGGCCGCTGCTCGACCAACAGGAACTCGCCACCCGTATGGTCGGCACCCGGCCGGTTGAGGCCGACCACGACCTGCATCGGGAAGTACAGCTCGCCATACAGGTCACGGTGCAGGGCGTTCCAGTCGCCTTCACGGTAGGTGAACAGGATCGGCGTGGGGCGCTCCTGCCCGGCGGCATGGCACATCGCGAGCCAGTCGTCGAAGTCGTCGGGCCATGGCGCGGGACGGCCGAGCTTGTCGGCCCAGTCCCGCGCGATGGGGAGGAGGCGGGGCCAGAACGCCGCCCGCAGCTCGGCGACGCGTGCGGGGATCGGGTTGGCGAAGTAGCGGTACGTCCCACGCCCGAAGCGGTGCCTGCTCATGTCGACGGTCGTACGGAACAACTCCGTTCGGTCGAACATCGACACGATCTCGGCGCACTCGTCCAC
>JBOHED010000226.1:0-2838 GCA_050700915.1 Actinopolymorphaceae bacterium
GCAGATCGCCGTGCCGATGGCGCCGCATTTCGATCGCGTGCTGGCTGTCGATCTCGAGCCGGACATGATCGACGTCGGGCGGGAAGTTGCCCATCAGGCCGGCGTCACCCACATCAATTGGCAGGTGGGCCGGGCCGAGGAGCTGTCCATCGAGAGCGGCAGCGTCGACCTGCTGACGATCGGCAGTGCCTTTCATCGCCTGGAGCGAGAGCTGGTTGCGGCACGGGTCAAGGAATGGCTGCGTCCCGATGGCGCTCTGGTGGTGATGGGCTATGGCCCCGCGCCGCACTCGACCGAGCCGAAGCCGCCGTGGCAGGAGATCATGTCCAGGGTGGTCAAGAAGTGGACCGGGCCGCCGTCGGAGGCCACCCGGCGCGCACTGTCCGGACCCTTGCACGGAGAGGTGTTGGAGTCCGCGGGCTACACGATCGAGCAAAACGAGTGGAGCGTGCCGCGTCGGTGGACGCTCGACGAACTGGTCGGTCTCACGTACTCGATATCGATCTCATCGAAACAGCAACTGGGTGACCGGGTGGATGCGTTCGAGGCCGAGTTGCGGTCGGAGCTGCTCGGCTACGACGGCTCGGGGGAGTACGACGAGGAGCTGCCGTTCTTCGCCATCATCGCCCGACCGGACCGCTCCTCGATGGCTCGGTAGTGGGCGAGCTTTCCGTCCAGGACGCCGAGGGCGGTCCGCATGTTGTCCATCTGGCTGAGCAGCTTGGCGCGGTGGTCCTCCAGTAGCTCGACCACGCTCGCACTGCTCCCCGAGTGGTTGCGCAGGTTTCCGATAAGTCGCTGCAGATCGGTGATGCCCAGGCCGGCATTGCGCAGACAGATCAGCAGGTGCAGCCAGGCGACGTCGCCGTCGCTGTAGATCCGCTTCCCGCCGGCGGTTCGTTCGACCGGGCCGTAGAGGCCGAGCCGCTCGTAGTAGCGGAGGGTGTCCAGGCTGAGGCCGGTGCGCTCGGACACCTCGGCCGGTGCGTACGAGGTCATGACGCCCATCATGTGACCTGGAGTGCACTCCAGGTCAAGCCCTTTCACGTGATCGCTTCGCTGGTGGGCTTGAATTCGCTGCGGGGCTTGAAGTGGAGTGCGCTCCAGGTCCTAGCCTTCGGCGGCATGGAATATCGAATGATCGGTACGGATCCCCAGACCCGGCGAGAGGTCAGCGTGCTCAGCCTCGGCGCCATGCTGTTCGGCACCACCACCGACGAGGCGACCTCCTACGCCATCCTCGACCGGTTCGTCGAAGCCGGCGGGACGTTTGTCGACACGTCGAACAACTACGCGTTCTGGGCCGACGGCACCCAGGGCGGGCAGAGCGAGGAGCTGCTCGGTCGTTGGCGGCGTAGTCGCGGGATCGGGCAGGAGATCGTCATCGCCACCAAGCTCGGGGCAAGGCCGCTCGCTCCGGGCACCAGCTATGTGGACAATCCCGAAGGCCTTTCGGCCAAGGTGATCCGCGAGTCGGCGGAGCGAAGCCGAGAGCGGCTCGGTGTGGACAGGCTCGACCTGTTGTACGCGCACATCGAGGATCCGCGGACGCCGCTGCAGGAGACGGTCGAGGGATTCGCCGAACTCGTGGCCGAAGGCACTGTCGGTCTGCTCGGTGTGAGCAACCACTGGACCTGGCGGGTCGAGCGCGCCCGGAGGTTGGCCGCCGCGGCCGGACTGCCCGGCTACGACGTCCTGCAGTACAGATACAGCTACCTGCGCCCACGCGCGGACATCCCGGGTCAGCTCTCCCCGGACGGCAACCAGGGCGTGGTGAGTGGGGACCTGCTCAGCTATCTGCGCGAGGAGCAGGACCTCACGCTTGTGGCGTACAACCCGCTGCTTTCCGGTGGGTACGTACGAAAGGACAAGCCGCTCGGCCCCGAATACGACCACGCGGGTACCGTCCGCCGGATGGAAGCGCTACGCGAGGTCGCCACCGAGACCGGCGCGACGCTCAACCAGGTGGCGCTGGCCTGGCTGATGGGCGGCGACGTTCCGGTGGTCCCACTGGTCGGCGCCTCGTCGGTGGCTCAACTGGACGAGAGCCTGGCGGCGGTCGGCCTGAAGCTCACGTCCACGCAACGCGCCGGACTCGACGCGGCCTCGTAGCCAACACCCGTCCGTACGCCAGGCGAGGGATGTCCAGGTCGGCCGCAAGCGGGGCCGACCTGGACATCGCAAGGATCACGCCAGGTCGAACCGGTCGAGGTTCATCACCTTGTCCCAGGCGGCCACGAAGTCACCCACGAACTTCTCCCGCGCGTCGTCGGTCGCGTAGACCTCCGCGATGGCGCGGAGTTGGGAGTGCGAGCCGAAGACGAGATCGACGGCGGTGCCGGTACGCCTGACATCGCCGGTGGCCCGATCGCGGCCCTCGTAGACGAACTCCTGTGCCTCCGACGCTTTCCACTCCGTACTCATGTCGAGCAGGTTCACGAAGAAATCGTTGGTCAACGTCTCGGGCCGCCTGGTGAAGACGCCGAGCTCGGACTGCCCGACATTGGCATTCAGGGCACGCATGCCGCCGACCAGAACCGTCATCTCGGGCGCGGTCAGGGTCAGGAGCTGCGCCTTGTCGATCAGGAACTCCTCTGGCGAAACGGTGTATCGGCCCTTGAGGTAGTTGCGGAACCCGTCCGCGATCGGCTCGAGGACGGCGAAGGTGTCGACGTCGGTCTGCTCCTGCGTGGCATCGGTGCGCCCAGGCGAGAAGGGAACCTGCACGTCGTGCCCGGCCTGCTTGGCGGCGGCCTCGACGGCGGCACACCCGGCGAGAACGATCACGTCGGCGAGTGAGACCTTCTTCTTGCCGCCGGACTGCGAGCTGTTGAAGTC
>JBOHED010000227.1:0-4109 GCA_050700915.1 Actinopolymorphaceae bacterium
GGCAGTTGCTTGTTGAACGCGCGGAGTACGGCGGTTGGGAGCTGGCACGGGTGCGGGTCTATCCCGACGGCCGGCGCACCGTCACCCTCCGGCGCCGGATCATCAGGGTCCACAAGACCCTGCCCACCGGGGCGACGGCCCTCGCCTGACCCGCGCCGATCCGGCGAGGCGCAGCACCACCGGTGCCTCAGGCGAGGTCGAGGAACCTGTCCAGGACGCGGGCGCCGAACCCCAGCGAGTCGGTGGGCACGCGTTCGTCCACGCCGTGGAACATCCCTACGAAGTCGAGGTCCGGTGGCAGGCGCAGCGGGGCGAACCCGAAGCACCGGATGCCGAGCCGGTCCCACGCCTTGCCGTCCGTACCACCCGACATCAGGTAGGGCACCGCGCGCGCCGCCGGGTCCTCCGCCGCGAGCGAGGTCTTCATCGCCTCGACGAGGGCGCCCGCGAACTCCGTCTCGGGCGCGCTGTCGAAGTTGATCATCTCGCGGGTGACGTGGGCACCGAGCAGTTCGTCGATGGTGGCGAGGAACTCCTCCTGGCCCCCGGGGACGAACCGCCCGTCGATGGTCGCGGTGGCCTCACCGGGGATGACGTTCGCTTTGTACCCCGCGTCGAGCATCGTCGGGTTGGCCGTGTTGCGGAGCGTGGCGCCGATCATCCGAGCGACCGTCCCGAGCCGGGACAAGGTCGCCTCTACGTCGTCGGTGTCCGGGTCGAGGTCCACGCCGAGACCGTCCGAGAGCTCGGCGAGGAACGCCCGTACCGTCGGCGTGATCCTGGGCGGGAACTCGTGGCGACCGATCCGGGTGACCGCCTCGGCGAGCTCGGTCACGGCGTTGTGGTCGTTGCGCATCGACCCGTGGCCCGCCGTGCCCCTGGCCCGCAGGCGCATCCACGCCATACCTTTCTCGGCGGTCTGGATCAGGTAGAGGCGGAGGTCATCGCGGACGGTCAGGGAGAAGCCGCCCACCTCGCCGATCGCGTCGGTACATCCCTCGAGGACCTCGGGATGGCGTTCGACCAGCCAGTGGGCGCCCTTGCGGCCGCCGGCCTCCTCGTCGGCCGTGAACACCAGGACGATGGGGCGCCGCGGCGGCCGGCCGGTCCGGGCACGGGACCGCAGCACCGACAGGACCATAGCGTCGAAGTCCTTCATGTCGACCGCGCCCCTGCCCCACAGGCAGCCGTCCCGGATCTCCCCGGCGAACGGGTCGACGCTCCAGTCCGCGGCCATCGCCGGTACGACGTCGAGGTGACCGTGGACCAGCAGCGGGGACGCCGTGGGGTCGGCGCCCTCCCAGCGGGCGACCACGGTGGTGCGTCCCGGCTCGGATTCGTACAACTCGGGCTCGAGGCCGGCTTCTGCGACCTTGGCGGCGACGTACTCGGCGGCCTTCCGCTCCCCAGGCCCGTCGTCGTTGCCGAAGTTGGTGGTGTCGATGCGGATCAGGTCGCGGCAGAGCTGGACGACCTCGGCATCGGGACCTGGCTCGCGCCCGTGGGACTGGCCGGACTGGGTGGGTGTCGGCTGGTCGGTCATAGGCCCCATCCTGCCGCGTACGGCCGACGATATCTGCGGCTGGGCGCGGCAGGCCCGGCCCGGCGTACTGTCGTACGGCCGGAGGGGGTCGGTTTGCTACAGTGAGCGCCGCGCACCGCGGCACATGGGTGCGATCTTGTCCGGGTGGCGGAATTTGGTAGACGCGCTAGCTTGAGGTGCTAGTGCCCGCAAGGGCATGGGGGTTCGAGTCCCCCCTCGGACACAGGTGCTATCCACACGTCCGGCCGGATGATCTTCTGCGCCGGCCCTCGACCCCTGGCGGCATCGCCGAGCTGATCCTCGACCGGCGGGCGATGCTGCGGTACGCCTACCTCGCCCTCGGTGGGGTAGCGCTGGCGCTGTACTACCTCGTCTCGTACCGTCATCAGGTCCGCCTGGCGTTGGGCAGGTAGCTGTTCGTGGGCAGGACCGCCGAGAGCGGGTCAGCTTCGTTGAGGAGGTGCGGAGACGATGAAGTACGCACTGGTGATCTGGCACCCCGAGGAGCACTCGGAGTCGCCGCAGGAGATCGACGCCTGGCCGGAGCATCAGGCCTGGTTCGCCGACATCGAGGCGCGTCGGGAGTACGGTGCCCGGCTGCGGCCCGCGGCCACGACGAAGGTTCAGGTGCGTAAGGGCGAGACGCTGGTGTCGGACGGGCCGTACGCGGAGACCAAGGACCTGATCGGCGGCTTCCTCGTGGTCGAGTGCGCGCATCTGGACGAGGCGATCGAGATCGCCGCCGGCCATCCGTTCGCCAAGTGGGGCACCGTCGAGGTCCGGCCGGTGTGGGAGTGAACGACGCCGTCGAGGCGGCCGTGGCGGACGCGTTCGCGGCGGAGTGGGGACAGGTCGTCGCGACCATGATCCGGGTGACCGGTGACTGGGATCTCGCAGAGGACTGCGCGGCGGACGCGTTCGCGGTGGCCCTCGAACGGTGGCGCCGCGACGGTGTGCCGCGTAGCCCGGGCGCCTGGCTCACCACCACGGCGCGGAACCGCGCGGTCGACCTACTCCGACGCGAGGCGAGCGGGGCGGCAAAGCTGCGGCAGGCGGCAGTTCTCACTCGTACCGTCGACGAGCCCGAGGAGCCGGACGAGGTGCCCGACGACCGGCTGCGGCTGATCTTCACCTGCTGTCATCCGGCGCTTCCGTTCGAGGCGCGGGTCACACTGACCCTGCGGACGCTGGTGGGGTTGACGACTGCTGAGATCGCGCGCGCGTTTCTCGTGCCCGAGCCGACCATGTACCAGCGGCTCACCAGGGCGAAGAAGAAGATCCGCGAGGCCGGCATCCCCTACCGTGTGCCGCCCGCGCACCTGCTGTCGGAACGACTGAACGCGGTGCTCGCGGTGGTCTACCTGCTGTTCAACGAGGGGTACGCGGCCAGCGCGGGCGCCGATCTGGTGCGGCAGAACCTCACCGCCGAAGCGATCCGGCTCGCCCGGCTGCTCGTGCGGCTGCTGCCCGAGCCGGAGGCGCAGAGCCTGCTCGCGCTGATGCTGCTGCACGACGCGCGGCGTTCGACACGTGTCGACGCGGCCGGAGCCCTGGTCACGTTGGAGCAGCAGGACCGCTCGCGCTGGGACCGGGCCGAGATCGTCGAAGGGCTTCGGCTGCTGCCGGACACGCCTGGCCCGTACCAGTTGCAGGCCGCGATCGCGGCCTGCCATGCCACAGCCGGAAGCGTCGAGGCGACCAACTGGCCGCTGATCATCCGGCTCTACGACGACCTGCTCGGCTTCGCGCAGTCGCCGGTCGTCCGGCTCAACCGCGCGGTCGCCGTCGCGATGGCCGACGGCCCAGCGGCCGGGCTCGCCCTGGTCGAGGAGCTTGCCGCCTCGGGCGAGCTCGCGGGTTACCACCTGCTGCCGGCGACGCGTGCGGACCTGCTGCGCCGAAAGGGCTCGTACACGCCTGCACTCGAGGCATACCGCGAAGCGCTCACGCTCGCAACGACCGATGCCGAGCGGGCCTACCTGCGGGCACGGCTGGACGAGATCACGCGCTGAAGATTCTTCGCCCCTGGCCGGTCGGTGGAGCTGACCACGGACTGTTCGGGGCAGGTTGGCGACGACCAACTCGTAGGAGTGGCCAGCACCGGGTCGCACTCGAGGTTCTGGCGGATCACACTCTGACAGGCCGCATCCGGCGGCAGCGTTGACACGGGGCAAGACACGACTGTAATTTCCCGACGATGAAATTGACTTTCCATTCCTTAGAATTCGAGCTCATGTGAATGCCCACCCGGCAAGTGGCGCAGCTGCCCCAGAGGCCCGCGGTATGAGGGGATCGTCCAGCGACCGAGGTCGTTGCGCGCAATGGTTTCTGAGGCTTTCGGGAGCTGCTGTGGCGCCCGCCGCCTGAGTCCGTTCGTCCACACCGCGGTGCGCTTCGACTTCCGGGACATGGTGTGGTCGCAATGGTGTCACCCCGAATCTCATGGAGGTACGGCACATGACGAGACGGCTCTCGCGCAAGGAGTTCCTGTCCATCGGGGCACTGTCTATCGGAGCACTGGGCAGCCCTGCCCTGCTCACCTCGTGCGACCTGTTGACGACCCGGC
>JBOHED010000228.1:0-10709 GCA_050700915.1 Actinopolymorphaceae bacterium
TCACTCGGGTACGCCGTCGCCAAGGTGGCGCAGGAGCAGGGTGCGCAGGTCGTCATCACCAACTTCGGCCGGGCGCTCGCGATCACCCGGCGGATCGCCAAGCGGCTGCCGGTCGAGCCGGCGATCATCGAACTCGACGTGACAAACGACGAACACCTGGCCGGCCTGGCCGACTCCCTGCGCGCGCACGTGGACGGCCTCGACGGGGTGGTCCACTCGATCGCGTTCGCGCCGCAGGAGGCGTTGGGCGGCAACTTCCTCAACACCTCCTACGCCGATGCCGCCACGGCGTTCCACGTCTCGGCGTACTCCCTGAAGTCGCTCACCACGGCGGCGCTGCCGTTGATGGGGGCGGGCTCGTCGGTGGTCGGGCTGACGTTCGACGCGACCGTGGCGTGGCCGGCGTACGACTGGATGGGTGTGGCCAAGGCGGGCCTGGAGTCGTGCGCCCGCTATCTCGCGCGGGACCTCGGACCGAAGGGCATCCGCGTCAACCTGGTGTCCGCCGGCTACACCAAGACCATTGCCGCCAAGGGCATCCCCGGCATCGAGCAGGTCGAGGGCGTCTGGGGCGAGCGCGCGCCACTGGGCTGGGATCCCGACGCCGACCGGGAGGCGACGGGCCGGGCGTGTGTAGCGCTGCTGTCGGACTTCTTCGGCAAGACGACGGGCGAGATCGTCCACGTCGACGGTGGCTACCACGCCATGGGCGCCTGAGCCTGGCTAGCGCACCGTCTCCAGCCAGGTGCGGGCGATGAGGGCGTGGCCGGCCGGCGTCGGGTGCACGCCGTCGGCCGCGAGTTCGCCGGCGGGCTGCGTCGTGGCCGCTTCCGTCATCACGGTGTCCAGCGGCACGAGCGTGGTGGAGAAGTCGGCGGCGATCCTGCGTACGACGGCGATCTTGGGGTCGAGGTCTTCGCGCCAGGAGCCCTGTCCTGGCAGGACAGGCAGCAGGAACGGTTCCACCAGGACGAGGGCCGCCGAGCTGCTGTCAACCGTGGCTTGCAGGATCGCCCGGTAGCCGCGTTCGAAGTCCTCCGCCGACGTCGGATCGCCGCGGTCGTAGCGCCGCCAGGTGTCGTTGACGCCGATCATGACCGAGACGAGGTCCGGTTTCAGGTCGAGGCAGTCGGCCTGCCACCGCGCCCGCAGGTCGCGCACCCGGTTGCCGCTGATGCCGCGGTTGAGGAACGTGACCTCGCCGTCGGCCCCGTCCTCGGCGTACGTCTGTGCGACGACCCTGGGATACCCACCTCCGAGGTCACGCGGATCATCCCGGTCGCGACCGGCGTCGGTGATGCTGTCGCCGATGAACAACACCGTGCCCGCGGTCTGGAGAAGGCTCATCTCGGCACACCCTTCGTGCTCGAACTGGTGGTCACGCGGTCGGGATGTCTACATGGTCGCGCCAGGAGTGTCGTGGGACGAAGCCGAGTGCGTCCCGGGCCCGGTCGATGGCGAGCAGCGTCTCGAACTCGCCTACCTCGCGGGTGATCTCGACGTCGGGGAAGACCTCGCGCAGCAGGTCGGCGGACGGGCGGTCCATGATCGTGTCCGCGGCGGCGATGATGAAGCTGGCGCTGCCCTGCACCGGTGCGTCGAGGGCCAGCCGGCAGGCCATGGCCACGTCGCGCACGTCGACGTAGCCCCACAGGTTCCACTTCCGCGCGTGGGGATCCTTCCAGTACGACGGGACCCGCGCATAGTCGTGCGGCTGGAAGATGTTGGACAGGCGCAGCCCCACGAAGCCGATGCCGGACCACCCGGCGATGTGCCCGGCGATCGTCTCACCCGCCACCTTGGACAGGGCGTACGTCGACGTGGGGTAGGGGAAGTGGTCCTCGTCGACGGGGGCGTACTGTGGCGGCACGTCACCGAAGGGCAGCCCGAGTGTCGTCTCGCTGGACGCCCACACCACCTGCCGCAGACCGTGCTGTGCCGCGGCGAGGAACACGTTGGCGTTCATGGCGGAGTTGGCGTTGTAGGTCGTGGCCGGCGTCTGTCGTCCTGGTGCGGGGATGTTGCCCAGGTGGACGACGGCGTCGATGCCGTGCAGCAGTTCGACGACCTGTCCGTAGTCGGTCAGGTCGGCGTGCAGGAGCGACGTACCGAGATCGGCCGGCGCGGGCGCGATGTCGGTGGCGACCACTTCATGACCGTGTGCGAGCAGCTCGCTGGTGGTGGCCTGACCAGCTTTGCCGCTGGCTCCGGTGACGCAGATCCTCGCCATGGTCGTCCCTTTCGTACGGCGGAGATCGCTGCTCCGCAGGCGTCAACCGTACGGCTTCCTGACGCTGCCCCGCTTCGGCAGGGGCGGCGCCGAGCAGAATGGTCAGCCACGGGGCGGTCCTCACCCACGCCCTGACGCGCGACGACCTGGCATCAGGTGGTCTCCACACCAACGGGGACCTGGCGTTGTGGGAGCGGTTCGCTGAGTTCCGGCGAAGCCTCAGTCCTGGGGTGAGGACTCCCACGACGCCCAGTGGATGCCGACCGACGAGCTCTGGCAGCGGCTGGAGCAGGATGCCGGGGCATTCTCGGCGATGACGTACGCGGGTCCACGGGAGGCCTTCGCACGCCGCCTCCTGTGACGTGCGCGCCGCCGATCTCAGCGCAGCGAACGCCCCATGGGTTGGTCCCGGGACAGGGGCCTGGAAGCGTCTAGGTCTAGGCGTGCGAATCGCGGAGCAGGTTCTCGATCACCTTGCGGGCGATCGCGTCGTGGTCGACATACGCGTCGACGAACAGGATTGCCCGGCCGACCCGGTAGGCCGTCGTGTTGGTGCCGAAACCGCGTTCCTCGTCGGCACCCACGTCGGACGGTTCGCCGTCGGGGAACAGCTGCTCGGCCTGCTTCTCGGTCTTCGCCACCCAGCCGACCCGCACCGCGGCCGGGAGCCGGGTGCACACGGTCGGGCCGATTGTGAGGTCTCCGAGCCGCAGCTTCGGCCCGGGCCGAGCCGGTTCGTAGTGGAAGATGCCGTCGGGCGGAAGGTCGGCGAGCAGCCGGCACGGGTCCGGCCAGTCGTCCGGCGAGACACCCCCCAACTCCGCGGGCCCGGTGCCTGGCTCGGCTGCGTACGCCGTCAGCTCGGCGCGGTACGGACCGTTCGTGGCGGTGTTCCCCAGCTCGCGTACGGTGAACAGCCGCCCACCGCCGACCGCCACCAGGGCAGGATCCGCTCCTCCAGAGGACGGGAACATCGCGCGCGACGGGTACGGCAACAGCGCGGTTTCGACTTTCCGGCTGGCGACGTCGAGCACGGCAAGACCGGCCGGCACCAAAGGCTGCTCGATCACGGGACCCGCATCGCCGTACGCCAGGGTCAGCCCGTACAGCCTGCCTCCGGCAGGGGTGTACGCCGCGAACACCCCGCCCGGGTCGGGCATCCGGGAGGACCGGCCGGTCCGCAGGTCGACGCTGACCAGCATGTCCCTGGTGTCGTCGTCGGAGTCGGACCCGCCGACTGTCTCGGCGTACCGGAACAGCACTCGGCCGCCGCTGACGTCCAACTGGCAGGCCGAGCCCACGCATCGGCCGTCCTTCCGGCCGAACAACGTCGTGCCGTCCGCACCGATCAGCGCGGGCGGGACATCCTGGTCCGAGTCCCGCGCAGCTTGCACGATCATCGTGACGCCGGCACGGACTTCCACCTCCGCCGAGCCGGCGTGGGAGTCGATCCGCCGGCTCCACAGCAGCTCGCCGGACGTCGGCTCGACCACGAGCAACTGCTTGGCCAGCTCGCCCGTCCCGAAGTCCTGCGTCTCGCAGCGAAACTGGACCGGCAACACGTTCGCGTTCGCAGGGACGTCGTGGTCGCCGCCCGCGGTCTCGGCGCATCGGGTAGCCGCCTCGTCGGCCGCGGTCAGCTTCCACACGTGGTCGCCGGTACGTGCGTCGAGGCCGAGCCGTTCCTCGTCGTCGGCGGCGACGGGGACGATGCCGCCGGCTGCGTCCGCGCGCTCCAGCGGTGAGGAGTAGAGGTCGCCGTCGTACGTGAGATCCCAGCTCTCGGTGTTCTCCCAGAGCAACTCGCCGGTGCCCGAGTCCAGGCCAAGCATGTGCTCGGCTTCGACCGCGTCGGCGTCCTTGCGGAACTCGCCACAACCACACCTTCGGTCGCGGTGAAACCCTCGATCCGGCGACCCGGCTCCCGGTAGCGCCAGGTCGGCTCGCCGGTGCGGGCGTCGTACGCCTGGATCCCTGCCTTGCTGACCGTCAGCAGCTGGCCGCCGACCAGGTGGTAGGTCGGCGAGCCCATGCTGTCGGCGGGAGCCGGAGCGGAGACGGTCGTGCTCCAGGCCTTGGTGTACGGGCCAGAGCGGGCGCCGCTGTCGGACAGTGGAGCGGGAGCGGACTCGATCGTGTGGTGTTCCACCCTGATGTCCGGACGGTCACCGCAGCCACCGACCACGGCAGTGACGAGCAACCCGGCGGCGACGTATCGAAGCCGGTTCACGTCGTGGGCCCTTCCCTGAGACTCCGTACGATCTGGCGGATGATCGTGTCCTCCTGCTCGCCGTAGAGGGTGTCCACCTGCATGATCGTGCGGCCCACTCGATAGAGCATCGACGTGTCGTCGGCGGATTCGCGTTCCTCGTCGGCACCTACGGTGGACGGCTTGCCGTCGGGGAACAGCCGCTTGGCCTCCTGCTCGGTGCCGGCGACCCAGTTGATCCGTACGGTGACGTCGTACCGCGAACACATGGTTCGGATCCTGACGTCGCCGAGGTCGAGTGCCGGGGCCGGCTCCGGCGGCTCCGTGTCGTGATACCCCCGGGGGATCTTCGCCAGCAGCGCGCACGGGTCGGACCAGTCCTCCGGCGACACCCCGGCCAGCTCGGGTGGACCTGAGGTGCGCTCGGGCGCGTACGACGAGACCTCGGCCCGGTGGCCGTCCGCCGGGACGTCCGGGGCCAGTACCTGCCGTGCGGTGAACCAGCGTTCGCCGCCGACCGCGACCGGCTCCTCCACCTTGCCGTCGGGCGACGAGAACAGCACGTGCGTGGGGTACGGCATCGGGGCGTCGTCGACCCGCTTGGTCGCTACGTCGACCACTGTCATGCCGGTGGGCGCCAGCCGGTCGGTGGCCTCCACGCTGGGTTCCCAGCCGTACGTCGTGGTCAGGCCATACAGCTTGCCGGCTGCGGTGAGATACGTGGCCCTGGACCGTCCCGGGTCGGGCATCCGCGAAGTCCGGCCGGACTCGAGGTCGACGGCGGCCAGCGTGGCGGTGCCGCCGGCAGCCTGTCCGGTTTCCTCGGCGTACGCCAACGCCGCCCAACCGTCGCTGGCGTACAGCCCGCACTCCACGGAGCAGAACCCGGACTTCAACTTGAACAACGTTCGGCCGTTCGGGCCGATCAGCTCCGGCGTCGTGTGCTCACCGGCTGGCTCGACCAGCGTGGTGCCACCACGAACCCGGACCGTCGGCGAGCCGAGGTCGACGCTGGAGCGCAGTCGCCGGCCCCATCTCGGCTCGCCGGACCCCGGGTCGACGGCCAGCAGCATCTCGTCGGAGTTGTCGCTGGTGAAGTCCCGCTCGCATTCGAACCGAACCGGGAGGACGCTCACCTCGGCAGGATCGTCGGTGGGCTGGACCTCCTCCGGAGGATCGCACTCCGAATCCGCGGTGTCGCCGGCGGTCAGCTTCCACACCTCGTCGCCGGTACGGGCCTCGACGCCGATCCGCTCTTCGTCGTCGTGGGTCGAGATCGCGACTACCCCGTCGGCCGCGTCCGCCTGTTCCTGCGGCCGGTAAACGGTCCCCTCGCCGTCGTGGGTGAGGTTCCAGTCCTTGGTGTTCTCCCACAGCAGCTCGCCGGTACCCGCGTCCAGGCCGAACGTGTGTCGTTCCGCGGTGTTGTCGCTGGCTGTCTGGAACCCGGCGACGATCACACCCTCGGTTGCGGCAAACCCGTCGATCTCACGACCGGGCTCGCGATAGTGCCAGCTCGGCTTGCCGGTGCGTGCGTCGTACGCCTCGATCGCCTCCTCGCTGACCACCATCAGATGGCCACCGGCCAGGTGATAGATGGGTACGCCGGAGTCGACAGTGACCGTCGTGCGCCAAGCCCGCCCGTACGCGGCCAGCGGCGGTCCGTCGTCGGACAACGGGTCGGGCGCGGTGTCGATCGTGCGGTGCTCGACGCGAACGTCCGGACGTCCAGCGCAACCGCCGAGCACGGTCGTGGCCAGCAGCCCGATCGCGATAGCTCGAAACCAGTTCATCGGGAGAAGCATGTCGGACCGAACCGATCCGGCGCTCCGGCCCTGTGGAAACCCATCGTGGAACCGCTCCGCGTGAAGGTCAGAACTCTGACCGACGGTGGTGCCTTCTACGACGCGCTCTTGGGTACGCGCACGGAGGAAGGATCGAACCATGCACCCTTTACGTGCCAGCGGAAGCGTGACAACCATCAGGAGGTCGAGGATGGCGCGGTCGCTGATCATGCAGTAGACAGCTGCCCGCATGCGCCTAGTACGTCAGATCAAGAGGTTGACGTCGCCGAACTCGTGCCAGAGGTACCCCTCGTCGATCGCCTCTGTGTAGCAGCGCCGGACGAGATCTGGCCCGGCGATCGCCTCGAGCATGAGCAGGTGCGAGGCGCGTGGTTCGTGGAAGCCGGTCAGCAGCCCCGACACCACCCGGACCCCGCGTTCGGGAGTGATCACGACGTCGGTCCACCCCTCCGCCGCCGCGATCACGCCGCGCCCTGGCGGGGCGGACTCCAACGCACGGGTCACCGTCGTCCCCACCGCGACCACGCGGGCTCCGCGGGACGTCGCGTCGCTCACCACGTGTGCCGTCACCTCGGGCACCTCGAACCATTCTGCGTACGGAGGTTCATCGGCCTCCGCCGAGGCGACGCCGGTGTGCAGGGTCACTGGTACGACGAGAATGCCCCTGGCGACGAGCCGGGTCACGATCTCCGGAGTGAATGGCCGGCCGGCGCTCGGCATCTCCGCACTGCCGGGAACAGTCGCGAACGCCGTCTGGTACGTCTCGAGCGGCCACTGTTCCGCGACGTAGCCGTACCGGATCGGTCGACCGTACGTCGCGAGATACCGGGGTACGTCGGGCACCGTCAGTACCGCGTGCCACAGCCGGCGGGAGACGTGTCGCTCGCGCAGCACCAGTTCGGCGTCTCCGGGCAGGGACACGCGGTCGCCGGTGCGCCCGCCGGGATCAGGTCCGTCGCCTCGGCGCAGCTCGACCAGCCACGCACCGTCCGGGGCGAGCGTCGAGAAGTGCACCGCGCGTCCGGTCCCGTCGCTGTCCGGCAGGTCCACCGCCGCCGGCAGCGTGCCCGACCGGTTGACGACCAGGACGTCGCCTGGAGCCAGCAGGTCCGGTAGCTCGCCGAACGCATGGTGGCTCACATCGCCCGCGCTCCTGCCAACCAGGAGGCGTACACCGTCCCGGGTGAGCCCGCGCGCCTCGGGTGGTTCGTGTGCCTCGAGGGCGGGTGGGAGGGTGAAGTCGAGCGAAGGAATTCCGGCGGAACGAACCCTGCCGCCCGAGGACTCCGCCGCCACCGCCGCCGACACCGCTGTCATGCGACAACACCGCCGAGCAGGTTCGCCGCGCGGAACCGGCCACTCGGCGGGCGCTCGGTGACCAGGCGTACGAACGCCGGAACCACGGTGTCGGGCAGCGGTCGGTCGGAGATGTCCTCGCCCGGGAAGGCGTCCTGGTGCATCTGGGTACGCAGGTCCCCAGGGTCGACCCACCAGAGCCGTACGTCGTCCTGGGCTTCGGAGAGTTCGGCGGCGAGGATGTGTGACCACTGCTCGAGGGCAGCCTTGGCCGAGCCGTACCCGCCCCATCCGGCGTACCCCTCGACTGCAGCGTCGCTCGTGACGTTGACGACCGCCCCGCGGCTTTCCTTCAGGTGGGGGAGGGCGAGCTGGGTCAGTGCCAACGGCGCGACCGTACCCACCTCGAGGATGTCTCGATAGGCGGCGAGGTGGAGCTCTTCGAGCGCGGGGAGCGGGCTCGGCCCCAGGACGCCGGCGTTGTTGACCAGCAGGTCCAGGCCGCCGAGCCGGGTGGCGGCGTCGACCAGCTCCGCCCGGTGCGTCGGGTCGGTGACCGAACCCGCGAGGCTGGTGACCGTTCCCGCCGACCCTGTGCGGGCGGTGAGCTCCCGGGCGGCGTCGGCCAGCGGGTCGGGGCTACGGGCGTCGATCACGAGGGACCAGCCACGGTCGGCGAGGCCGCCGGCGAGGGCGAGGCCGAGACCGCGGGATGCACCGGTGATGAGGGCGACAGGCATGGGACTCCCCTTCCTGAGTGGCTTCGTGTGCGGGTTCGTTCGGGTGCGGCGGCGAGACTCTGGATGATCACGTCGTTCCACCTGAGGTGTTCCCTTCACTGGAACCGACGCTAGGGCGGCGGCGACCGCCCGCCATCGGACCGGCGACCGGACCGGAGTACGCCGTTCGCCCTACCCCATGCGGCCTACGACCTACGACGTACGACCTGCGACCGGTCCGCCTGGAGGGTCGGGGCGGGTAGCGTGGCAGCCGTGTCCACCCCCGTGCCGGAGGCCTGCCGCAACGACCTCGACGCGCTGTCCCGCGCACTCCTGGCCGTCACCGGGTTGACCGCCACCCACGAGGTCCTGCAGATGATCGTCGAGTCGGCCCGCAGTCTCGTCGGTGCGGAGTACGCCGCACTCGGGCTCCCCGACGGGCAGGGCCGGTTCGCGGAGTTCTACACCTCAGGCGTGTCCAGCGAGCAGTGGGCGGCGATCGGTCCGGTCCCGCGTGCACATGGCCTGCTCGGCCTCCTGATGCACGACGCGCGTCCGTACCGCGCCGGAGACGTCCAGGCCGACGACCGGTTCTCCGGATGGCCCGGCGCACATCCGGACATGCGCGGATTTCTCGGCGTCCCCATCGTCGACCGGGGCGAGATCCTCGGTGCCGTCTACGTCGCGAACGGGCCGGCGCGGCGCGAGTTCACCGCCGACGACGAACGGCTGTTGACCATCCTGGCCGCGCACGCGGCGATCGCGCTCACGCGGGCCCGGATGTTCGAGCGCGACCGGGAGCTGACGCTGGTCGAGGAACGGTCCCGGATCGCTCAGGATCTCCACGACGCCGTCGCCCAGAAGCTGTTCAGCCTCCGTTTGACGGTCGGTGCGGCCGAGGCCCTTGCGCTGAAGGGGGATCGCGATCGGTCCCGGGTGGAGTTCGCCCGGGTCAAGGAGCTGGCGGGTTCGGCTCTCGACGAACTGCGGGCGGTCGTCACCGAGCTCCGCCCACCCGCGGTCCGGGAGGACGGGCTCGTCCCGGCGCTGCGCAAGCACGTCGCCGTCATCGGGCGCGCCCATCCCGTCGACGTCCGCTTCACCTCCGACTGCGACGGCCGCTGCCAGCTGCCCGAGCAGGTGGAGGACGTCGTGTTCCGGGTGACCCAGGAGGCGCTGCACAACGCCCTGCGGCACGCCGAACCCAGTGCCGTGACGATCGACCTGCGGACGCCCGACACCGGAGTCGTCCTCACCGTCGCCGATGACGGCAAGGGCTTCGTCGACGACCCCGCGCGACAGGGTGGACATCACCTGGGCCTCGCGTCGATGCGGGAGCGGGCGCGGCGGGCGGGTGGGCGGCTCCGGGTGGAGTCGCGGCCCGGTGCGGGGACGACCGTGACCCTCGAGGTGGCCCGTGAGTGAACCCGTGCAGCCCGGCGTGGGCGCCCCACCTGACGATCCGGCCCGGCCGATCAGGGTCCTCGTCGTCGACGATCACCAGGTCGTCCGGCATGGTCTGCGTACGTTCCTCGACGTCCTCGACGACATCGAGGTCGTGGGCGAGGCCGCCGACGGCGGGGAGGCGGTCGACCAGGCCGAGGCGCTCGCCCCCGACGTGGTCCTGCTCGACCTGCAGCTCCCGTCGGTCGACGGGGTGGAGGCACTCCGGATGTTGCGCGACCGGGGGAACCCGGCGCGGGTCCTCGTCCTCACCTCGTTCACCGAACCGGCCAAGGTGGTGCCGGCCCTGCGGGCAGGTGCGGCGGGCTACCTGTTCAAGGACGTCGATCCCGACGCGCTGGCGCAGGCGATCCGTGCGGTGCACGCCGGCCAGGTGTTGCTCGAACCCGAGGTGGCAGCGGCCCTGCTCCGCGGCGACACCGCGGACGAACGGGCCGACGCCCTCACTGACCGGGAGCGCGAGGTGCTCGCCGAGATCGCCCGCGGGCGGTCCAACCGCGAGATCGCCCGGGCGCTCGTCCTTTCGGAGAAGACCGTCAAGACGCACGTGTCCTCGATCCTCGCCAAGCTCGGTCTGGCCGACCGCACCCAGGCCGCCCTCTACGCCGTACGTTCGGGCCTCGTCTAGATGACCTATTCCAAGGGGGTTAGTGGTCGTAGGCGGTCAGGGAGCGCTTGGTCGGCTGGCCGGTGCGGTCGTTGTGCCAGATGGCGGCGGTCAGGGCCAGGATGCGTTGGAGGACGCGGACGGTGAGTCCGGTGGGGGTGTGGCCGCCGTGTCGTTCCAGGTCCAGTTGGGCTTTGAAGGTCTGGTTGATTGATTCGATGATCTGGCGCAGCGGTTTGAACAGGCCGGCGCCGGGGCGTTCGGGTTCGCCTTTGCGTGCCGGGCGCAGGAGCCGTAGCCCGCTGTCGGCGAGCGTGGACTCGAACTGTGCGCCGTAGTAGTTCTTATCGGCGATGAGGGTCTGGCTGGGCCGGTCGGC
>JBOHED010000229.1:0-10769 GCA_050700915.1 Actinopolymorphaceae bacterium
CGTCGAAGTTGCCGTCACCGTCGTAGTCGTACCGGTCCCATGCGTCGAACTGGGCGAGGTAGTCCTTGATCTCGGCGGCCGACTTGCCCGCTGCGACTTGGCCGTCGTACCACGCCTTCGCCGTGTCCTTGACGTAGTTCCAGTAGCCGTCGTCCTCGTCGATCTCGTTGCTGCCGTACCGAGCCTCGTTGAAGGGCAGTTGCACCCAGTCGGACACGTCACCGGCGACGGTGTAGCGGCCCTGCGACTGCGCACGGTAGAAGGTCGACATCGACTCGCCGTCCTGGCCGAAGAAGAGGTCGAGGTAGTAGTCGCGGCTGAAGTCGGGCGCCCAGCTCGTGGAGTTGTCCCGGCGCCGGTCGGGCTCGGCGATCTGGTTGGCGACCGGTCCGGGATCGCCGCCCGTTCGTGGATCGGTCTGGTCGCCGAACGCCGTGAGGATGGTGAAGATCTTGTCGGTCTTCTCCATGCTGACCTGGGCGTAGTCACCCTTGGCCATGCGTACGACGTCGGACTGGCCGCGTCGTTCGACCTTCGCCTCGCCGCGCAGCACCTTCTCGATCGCGGCCTTGCGGGTCTCGCGGAGCTTCTCCGCGTACGGGTTGGGCAGGTCGTCCGGCGCGTGCTGTCGAGCAGGCGCCGGGTCTCCCGCTGGTGGCGATGCGACCGCGGGAATACCGGCCGCGGTGGCGGCCAGGGTGGCAAGGGCGGCGACGGCTGCGGTAGCGGCTGTCGCGGCCGCGGTGGATCGACGAACGCTCACTGCACTCCTTCCAGGCGGTCCTGCTGCCCGCGCGCCCGGACGGCGGGACCGGGGTCCGAAGCCAGAGCGAGTCGTAGCCCCCTTTGGCCCAGACGACGCGGGAGGCGAACGCGAAGGCCGGCCGATGACTCGCATGGGAATGGGTGATCCGAGAAAGCTGACACATCATGACGGGTTGGCGTCGCTTGTGGAAGCTTTTGCCGTGATGCGCTGAGATGAGCAATCCGTGGCGGTGTGGCCGCCGGCTGTGCCCGGTTGGTCCGCGACCGGCCTGGTCGTCAGCAACGCCGCTGGTCAGGGGGCCGTAGGCTTTGACGACATGCGCTATCGACCCTTGGGAAGTTCAGGACTGCAGGTATCCGTCGTCGGACTCGGCTGCAACAACTTCGGCGGCCGGCTCGACCTCGACGGCACGCGGGAGGTCGTCGACGCGGCCCTTGAGGCCGGCATCACTCTCTTCGACACCGCCGACGTCTATGGCAAGGGCGGCTCGGAGGACCTGCTCGGGCAGGTCCTCGCCGGACGCCGGGACCAGGTGGTGATCGCGACGAAGTTCGGCGGCGACATGGGCTACGGCCCGGTGGCCGGGGCGCGAGGTGGGCGTGCGTACATCCGGCGGGCGGTAGAGGAGTCGCTACGCCGGCTGCGTACCGACTACATCGACCTCTACCAGATCCACGTACCCGACTGGCATACCCCGATCGCGGAGACGTTGGCCGCGCTCGACGAGCTGGTGAAGGAGGGAAAGGTCCGGTACGCCGGGCACTCCAACTTCCGCGGTTGGCAGATCGCCGAAGCGGCGCACGTCGCGCGGGAGCTGGGCGTGGCACCGTTCGTGTCGGCGCAGAACCACTGGTCACTGCTCGAACGCGGTGCTGAGACCGAGGTGGTCCCGGCGGCCAGGCACTACGGCGTCGGCGTACTCCCGTACTTTCCGCTCGCCAACGGCCTGCTCACGGGCAAGGTCCGGCGGGGGCAGCCGGTGCCGGCGAGCTCCCGGCTGGCCAAGCGGGAGGGGTACGTCACCGACGACAAGATCGAACGGGTGGAGGCGCTGGTCGCGTGGGGTGCCGAGCACGATGGTCGGTCGATCCTCGAGATCGCGTTCGGAGCGCTGGCCGCACAGCCGGGTTGCGGTTCGGTGATCGCCGGCGCGATGTCGGCCGAGCAGGTCAAGGCGAACGCTGCCGCCGGTGAATGGGAGCCGACGGCCGAGGAGTTGGCGGAGATCGACGCTCTCATACCGCCGCCGGGGCGCTGAGGCTCCGATCGCTTTGCATGAAGGGGCCCCTGCCGCGAACCTATTGGCGCAGGGGTCCCCTCATCCAACGTGGAGTTGGCGCAGGGGTCCCTCATTCGACGTGGAGTTGGCGCAGGGGTCCCTCATCCCAGCGTGACGGGGCGGCTCTTGGCGTCACCTGGAGGCAGAGACCGGCCGATCCAGAGCCGGATCACCTGGAGTACGCCGATGACGACGAGGAACACGGGGATGAGCAGCCACGGTCCCCGAATGACCAGCAGGACGATGCCCACGCCGCCCAGGCCCGAGAAGAGGTGGAGCCAACTCCGCGTGCTCCTGATTCGTTCCCGCCGCCGGAAGTGATCCGTCCCGAGAGGTGTGCTGGCGGTCGTCAGCGACGGCGAGGTGTGGTTCGGGACAGGCGGCCGAGTCGGCGCCACGTGCGGTACGCCGAGGAGTTCGGAGAACGCCTTGTGCCGGTCGCAGGGAGACCGTGCCATGTCGGGGGCGTCAGCAGCGAGCGCGGTCTTGTCCCTATCACCCTCCGTGGAAACCAGGAGATGACTCTCGTGGAACGCCCTCGCGAGTGCGTCCACCTGATCCGGCCGGTCGACCGCTTCGAGCACTGAGCCGTTCGTACGGTGCAGCGACACCCGGCATTGCTCGGAGTCGACCGTCCACACCAGCACGCCGCGCCCGATCAGGTTCCTGAGCAGCGGTGCGAACTGGCTTGCGGCACGGGGTTCCATCGGCACCGTGGTCCAGCCCTGCGCATGTTCGATGCCGGTGCGATCCGACCAGCCCGGCGCGTGCGTGGCGAGAGCATCGATCACGCTGTCCGGATCCGCGGCGGTCTGCAGAATCGTGTAGTCCACCCGTTCACACTAAAAGGACAGGTCGCCGATCCCTGGCCGACGGCGGCTTCGTCCTCGCGGCATGGGCCAGGCCAATGCCGAGATCGCCGCGTCCTCCACCTCAGCGTGTCGACGGTGAAGACCCACGTCTCCGCCATCCTGGGCAAGCTTAACCTCAACAACCGGGTCCAGATCGCCCTCCTGGTACACGACGCTGGTCTCCTGGATGAAACCGGCAAATGACCACGCTGAGCCTGCCTGCGGTAGCCGGACCAGGCGTCCATGCTTGGCGCCCCTTCTACGGGCATGCTCAGCGTGGTCATTTGCGGCGGTCTCGTTGCTCGGTTCCGGGGCGGAGGGCCGACCGGCGGGTCGGGCGTCGGGACGGGTACGGGAACATGGGGGAGCACGTGCAGGTTGGTGCCAGAAGAGGATCCCGACCACCGGAGGAGTCAGCCGTGTCGCTGCCGCCGCTCGTAGCCCCCGCGCCCGATCTCAGCGTCGACGAGGTACGCCGATACTCGCGGCACATCATCATCCCCGACGTCGGCATGGACGGTCAGAAGCGCCTGAAGAACGCGAAGGTCCTCGTCATAGGCGCCGGTGGCCTCGGCAGCCCGGCCCTGCTCTACCTCGCGGCGGCCGGTGTGGGCACGCTCGGCATCGTCGACTTCGACACCGTGGACGAGTCGAACCTGCAGCGCCAGGTGATCCACGGCCAGAGCGATGTGGGCAAGTCCAAGGCGGCGTCGGCGAAGGAGTCGATCGCCGAGATCAACCCGTTCGTGAAGGTCAACCTACACGAGGTACGCCTTGAGTCGGACAACGCCCTCGACATCTTCGCCGGCTACGACCTGATCCTCGACGGCACCGACAACTTCGCCACCCGCTACCTCGTCAACGACGCGGCCGTGATCCTTTCCAAGCCGTACGTCTGGGGCTCGATCTTCCGCTTCGAGGGTCAGGTCAGCGTGTTCTGGGCGGAGCACGGCCCGCACTACCGCGACCTCTACCCCGAGCCCCCGCCGCCGGGGATGGTCCCGTCCTGCGCCGAGGGCGGCGTCCTAGGAGTCCTCTGCGCATCGATCGGCTCGGTCATGGTCAACGAAGCGATCAAGCTCATCACCGGCATCGGCGAGCCGCTGGTGGGCCGGCTGCTGATCTTCGACGCGCTCGAGATGACGTGGCGCGAACTCAAGGTCAACCGCGATCCGGAGACGGCCCCGGTGACCGAGCTGATCGACTACGAGGCGTTCTGCGGAGTGATCTCCGACGAGGCGGCGGAGGCTGCGGTGGATTCCACGATCGACGTACGCACGCTCAAGGACTGGCTCGACGCCCGGGCCCGTGGCGAGCGCGATTTCGTACTGGTCGACGTCCGCGAACGTAACGAGTACGAGATCGTCAACATCGACGGTGCCGTCCTGATCCCGAAGGGCGAGTTCCTCACCGGTGAGGCGTTCGAGAAGCTGCCCAAGGACAAGCAGGTCGTGCTCCACTGCAAGGTGGGCGGTCGCTCGGCGGAGGCGCTGGCCGCCGCTAAGGGCGCGGGGTTCGCCGACGCGGTGCACGTCGCGGGCGGCATCTCCGCCTGGGTCAGCCAGATCGAGCCGGACAAGCCGTCGTACTGACCTGACTTGCCAGCCGACGAGTTGTTGGAGGTTGGTCGGCTTCTATGCCGACGAAGCTCCAACAGGTCGGCTGGGGGAGCGGAGAGTCGAAGGCGTGCCAAACGAGGACTACGTGGAGGCGGTCCTGTCGGTCGTGGAGCGGATCCCGGCCGGCCGGGTGATGGCGTACGGCGAAATCGCGGAGTACGTCGGCTCCGGCGGACCGCGGCAGGTCGGCTGGGTGATGTCGCACTACGGCGGCGGTGTGCCGTGGTGGCGCGTGGTGCGCGCCGACGGGCAGCCGGCCAACTGCCACGTCGGCGAGTCCGTACGCCTGCTGCGTTCGGAAGGTACGCCGTTCCGCGGCCCGCGGAGCGATCGCGTCGACATGGCCGGCGCCCGCTGGGACGGCTCGCCCTCACCGTGATGCGCCCGCTTTGCATGAGGGATCCCCTGTCGCGGTGTTGAGTTTGGCGCAGGGGTCCCCTCATGCAACCGGCGCCCGCGAGAGGTGCCCTTCAGACGAACCTATTGGCGCTGGGGTCCCCTCATGCAACCGGCGCCCGCGAGAGGGTGCCCTTCAGGCGAACCTATTGGCGCTGGGGTCCCCTCATGCGAGGTGGAGTCGGCGCAGGGCTCCCCTCATGCAACCGCGGGCGCGCCGATCGCCGTCACGAGGACGCGCCATCACGAAGAGGCGCTGTCGCGCGTGGCCCTGGCGGCCTGCCACCTGTCGAAGAGGCTGTCCATCTCGGCCTCCATGAAGCGGTAGAAAGCGCCCATCTCCGCGACGCGGCGACCGGACGGCGTGTTCGGCCCGCCGAGTGCTTCGACGCCCTCGTCGGCGACATCGGCGACGGTCTTGACCATCCCTCGTCGGCTGTTGCTTGACTCGTACCACACGTCGTCCGGCAACCGGTAGTGGTGCGTACGCGCCCCGCGGACCGGTTCCCTGGCGATCAGTCCAAGGTGCAGGAGATAGCGGACGGCGCCGGAGATCGCGGCCGGGCTCACGTCGAGGCGTTCGGCGAGATCGGCGGCGGTCAGCGACTCCTCGTCGGCGGCCATCATCGCCGACAGCACCCGGGCGGGCATGCGAGGGACACCCATGTCGTCCAGGGTCATCGCCAGGCGTTCGACGAAGCGCCGGACGGCCTCGTCGTCCCGCGGGGCCGGCCGGGCCGCGCTGGCGCTCGCGCTGGCCCTCGCGCTGGCGCGCTTCCCCGTGCGGGAGGAGCGGGTCATGTCGGTGCCTCCCCAACATTCTCTTCCTTGACGAACTCTTAACGTTTAACACATCACACGAGATTCACAAAGTTGTGAACCGCGTGTAGCGTCCCGGTCGTGGAACAGATCATTCACGCGGCCGCTCTCACGAAGAGCTTCGGCCAGACCCGTGCCCTGGACGATCTTGACCTGAGCGTCCTCCAGGGTGAAGTGCATGGCTTCCTCGGCCCCAACGGCGCGGGGAAGTCCACGACGATCCGCATTCTGCTCGGCCTGCTCCGCGCGGACAGGGGCCACGTCGAGCTGCTCGGCGGCGACCCGTGGCGGGACGCGACGACGCTGCACCGGCGGCTTGCGTACGTACCCGGAGACGTCACCCTGTGGCCGAACCTCACCGGTGGCGAGGTGATCGACCTGCTCGGACGGCTCCGCGGTGGGCTGAACTCCCGGCGCAAGGCCGAGCTGCTGGAGCGCTTCGAGCTGGACCCGCGCAAGAAGGGTCGTACGTACTCCAAGGGCAACAAGCAGAAGGTCGGACTCGTCGCCGCCCTCGCCTCCGACGTCGAGCTCCTGCTGCTGGACGAGCCGACCTCCGGTCTCGACCCGCTGATGGAGGAGGTCTTCCAGCAGTGCATCGAGGAGGAGAAGCAGCGCGGACGTACTGTCCTGCTCTCCAGCCACATCCTCGCCGAGGTCGAGGCGCTCTGCGACCGGGTGACGATCATCCGGCTCGGCCGGGCGGTGGAGACCGGGACGCTGGCCGAGATGCGCCACCTCACACGCACGTCGATCGTGGCCGACCTCGGCGGGCCGCCGAACGGGCTCAGCTTGTTGGCGGGCATCCATGACCTGCACGTCGACGGCAGCAGGGTCCGCTGCGAGGTCGACACCGCCCAGCTCGACGCCTTGCTGCGTCACCTCACGGCGATCGGCGTGCGGAGCCTCACCAGCCAGCCGCCGACGCTCGAGGAACTCTTCCTCCGCCACTACCAGGACGACCTGTCCAGGGCACCGGAAGCGGAGGTGACCTCATGAAGGCGGGGTTCGCCGGAACCTGGGCGCTCATCAGGCTCGCCCTACGTCGCGACCGCGTCATCCTGCCGGCGTGGATCGTCATCTTCGCCGGGCTGGCCGTGGGTTCTGCGGCGGCGTCGATCGAGCTGTTTCCGAACGAACAGTCCCGGGCGAGCGCGGCGGAGGCGGTCAACGCCGCTCCGGCCCTCGTCGCGTTGTACGGCCAGGTCTACGACGTGACGTCGCTCGGCGCGGTCGCGATGATCAAGATGATCAGCCTGTACGCCTTGTTCCTGGCCGTACTCGCGATCTTCACGGTGACCAGGCACACCAGGTCCGAGGAGGAGACCGGTCGGCTGGAACTCGTCGGCGCCGGAGTCGTCGGCCGGTACGCCGCCCTCACCGCGGCGTTGGTGGTCTCCTGCGGCGCCGTCGTGGTGCTGGGTCTGGTGACCGCGCTCGGACTGATCGGTGTGGGCCTGCCGGCGGCCGGGTCGATCGCCTTCGGGTTGGAGTGGATCGCGGTCGCGTGCGTCTTCGCCACGATCGCCGCGGTCGCCGCCCAGGTCACCGAGAACGCCCGGACCGCCAACGGCATCGCCGCCGCCGCGGTCGGCGTCGCCTTCGTCCTGCGCGCGGTCGGGGACACGTCCGGTCCAGGCTGGCTCACGTGGCTGTCACCGTCGGGCTGGAGCACCCAGGTCCGCCCCTTCGCGGGGGACCGGTTCTGGGTGCTGGTGATCCCGGCGGTCTTCATGATCGTGGTGGTGGCAGTCGCCTACGTCCTGTCCGCGCGCCGGGATCTGGGCGCCGGCCTGATCCGGCAGCGGCCTGGGCCTGCGGACGCGGCACGCTGGTTGGGCACCCCCCTCGGGCTGGCCTGGCGACTACAGCGCGGCGCCCTGCTGGCCTGGACGCTGGGGTTCGCGGTCGGTGGTCTGATCATCGGAAACATCGCGGCAAGCGTCGGCGACATGATGGAAGGCAACGACCAGTTTCGGGACCTGCTCGCCACGATGGGCGGCGCGTCGGGGCTGACGGACGCGTTCTTCGCGGCGGTCCTCGGTCTGCTGTCGGTGCTCGCTTCGGCCTACGGCGTCCAGGCCGCGCTGCGCCTGCGCGCCGAGGAGTCCGGGATGCGTGCCGAACCGGTGCTCGCCTCCGGGATCGCGCGATCGAGGTGGGCGCTGAGCCACCTGCTGATCGCGCTCGTCGGCACGGCCTGGCTGATCGTCGTCATGGGCGCGACGGCGGGTCTGGCGCACGGCGTACAGACCGACGACATGTCTGGGGCGTTCGGTCGGGTGGTCGAGGCGGCCCTGGTCCAGATCCCGGCGATCTGGGTGCTGGTCGGGATCGTGGCAGCGTTGTTCGGGTTGGTGCCGCGGCTCAGCTCGCTGGCGTGGGTGGTGCTGGTGGGCTTCCTGCTGCTCGGCGAGTTCGGCTCTCTCTTCGAGCTGAACCAGTCGGTCATGGACGTCTCTCCGTACGCCCATGTGCCGAAACTGCCCGGAGGTGAGATGAGCTGGCCGCCGCTGCTCTGGCTCGTCGGGATCGCGGCCGCGTTGACGGTCGTGGGGCTGGTCGGCTTGCGGCGCCGAGACGTTCCGGTCACCTGAGGCCCGCCGCCGATTTGTCAGAGGTATCTCGCCTTCTATGACGAGATACCTCGGACAACTCCGGGGGGGTCTTTGCGTATGGACGGATGCCGACAAGGACAGGGGACGCTTTCGATGGGAAGCCAGAAGGTCACGCTCACGGGGGCGCAGGAGACACTGCTCGCCACGTTGTACGGACGGGCGCTCGATGCCCGCTCGGCGGACCCGATCCTCGGCGACCGGCTCGCCGACGAGATCGTCGGGCGGATCGACTACGACTTCAGCAAGCTCAACGTGACTCGCAACGATGCGATGAGCATCGCGATCCGGGTGAAGTACCTCGACCGGGTCGTGGCGCAGGCACTCGCAGACGAGCCCCGCGTGACCGTGCTGCACCTGGCCTGTGGCCTCGACACGCGGGAGTTCCGGCTCGACCCGGACGCCCGTCTCGAGTGGTACGACGTCGACTTTCCCGAAGTGGTCGAGCTCCGGCGTACGTGCGTGCCCGACCGCGGCCGCTACCACCTGATCGGATCCTCTGTGACGGCCGAGGGCTGGTTGGAGGAGGTCCCAGCCGATCAGTCTGTCCTGGTGGTGGCGGAGGGGCTCATGCAGTACCTCGAGAAGGAAGATTTCATCCGGCTCGTCCAGCGCATCGTCGAACGCTTTCCCCACGGGCACCTCGTCTTCGACTCGTGGAACTCCCTTGCCGCGCGGTTCGGCGGCCATGTGCGAGCGATCAAGGCGACGGGCGCGAAGACTGGCGGCTGGGGGATCGACGACCCGCACGATCTGGAGAGGTGGGTGCCGGGCCTGTCCTTCGTCGCTGCCCAGGGCTTCATGGACCTGCCGGAGCTTGCGCGGGCGCCGCTCGCAGCACGGGTGCTCGTGAAGGTGATGCGGCACTTCCGATGGTCCCGCGACGCGGGGCTGATCCTGCACTACCGCTTCTGGCCGTCCGGCTGGCTGGACGTGCCGGGATCGCTTCCAAGTCGGGCCGGCACGTGACCGACGGCGGACGAGTTTCCCCGGTCCGGGTTCCGCTCGTTGCACTTATGCGCAAAAGTACCCATACACAAGCTCGCTGATGCGCATAAGCGGAAGGTCTCGAGAACCGTGGCAGACAACCGAGGCGCCCCTCGTCGCAGGCAGAGCGACATCGCCCGCGCCGCCGGCGTCTCGCAGGCGACGGTCTCGATGGTCCTCAACGGCCGGACCGGCAGGGGCGCCGCCATCAGCACCGATACGAGGGAGCGCGTCCTCGCCGCCGCAGCCGAGCTCGGCTATGCCGGCAACCCGGCTGCCCGGAGTCTTGCCGGCGGGCGCAACCAACTGCTCGGCGTCTTCACTTTCGAGTCGGTCTTTCCCGCCGAGAGCGCCGACTTCTACCATCCGTTCCTCGTCGGCGTGGAGCGCGAAGCCGAGGCAGAGGGGTACGACCTCATCCTTTTCACGAGCGCAGCCGGAGCCGACGGGCGGCGGCGCATCTACCGCGACAGCTTCAACCGACTGCGGATGGCCGACGGCTGCGTACTCCTTGGCTACGAGCGTGACCGCTCCGAGCTCGACCGGCTCGCGGGCGAGGACTTCCCATTCGTCGTCATCGGTCGCCGCGACGTGCCCGGCCGCGACGTCGCCTACGTGGCCGCCGACTACACCGGCCCCACCGCAGAGGCGGTCGGGCGGCTCGCCGCTCTCGGCCACCGCGCCATCGGGTACCTCGGGTCCGGGCTCGACGCCGAGCACGTCCTGGACCGCGAGGCGGGCTACCGCCAGGGGGTGGTGGCGCACAATCTCGACCGGGACCCGCGGTTGCACGTCAGCCCGGCGCGGGCGCTCCGCCTGGACGACCTGCGTGCGTTGCTCGGTCTCGGCGTCACGGCGTTCCTCACCGAGGACGACGCGATCCTGCGCCGGCTCCTCGAGCTCACCAGGGCAGTCGGACTCCACGCGCCCGACGACTTCTCGCTGGTCACCCTGGTCGACCCGTCGCCGCTCCGACCGGATGCCGCCGGTGTGAGCGCGCTCCGGGTGCCGCGCCTGGAGATGGGCGCCGCGGCCGTACGCATGCTCGGCGGGATGCTCAGCGACTCGCCCCAGGACGGTGCGGACGGGCGGCAGCCGCGTCGTCTGGTCCTTCCCTGCGACCTCGCGGCCGGCACCACCACCGGTCCGTCACCGGGTCCGCGCCCGGATCAGCCACCGAGGCTCCGCCCGAGCCACCACTGAGCCTGCAGTCCGGCACAACGAGAGGGGTCACTCCATGAGGCAGATCGACACCGACATCGCCGTGATCGGCGGGGGACTCGGCGGCGTCGCCGCCGCGCTCGCCGCGACCCGGGCGGGGCACCGGGTGCTGCTGTCGGAGGAGACGGCCTGGGTGGGTGGCCAGCTCACCTCCCAGGGCGTACCGCCGGACGAGCATCCCTGGATCGAGCAGTTCGGGTGTACGGCGAGCTACCG